>JAMOUL010000177.1 GCA_027062035.1 Candidatus Aminicenantota bacterium
TGTTGACCGCTCCTGGCGACAATATTTTTCTCTTGAAAATTACCTATCGCTGGGGAAAATAACCTGCGTCTTGCGCTAATGCATCAGCGCTTAAAAGCGTCTGCGCGTTAGCGCGAACGCTATGCACAATGGGCTTATTTCTTAAATTATAAACATACAATCGCCATAGGAATAGAATCTATATTTTTCCTTTATGGCTTCCCTGTATGCACTCAGCAGAAAGTCTCTTCCTGCAAAAGCAGAAACCAGAAGGACAAGCGAGGAGCGGGGAAGATGAAAATTGGTGAGCATTGCCTTTACCACCCTGAAGTGATATCCAGGGTAAATAAATAGCTCTGTAAAATGGGAACCAGGTGTAAAATCATGAAAAACCGCGGATTCCAGGGCTCTTACCACAGTAGTACCTACAGCAATTATTCTTCTTCCTTCCTGCATAGCTCTTCTAAGGGCTTCTGAAGATGCAGGGGATATATAATATTCCTCTTCAGGCAGACGATTCCTTTCCACTTCCTCACCCTGGAGAGGTCTGAAGGTGGCTTCTCCCACGTTGTGAACAATTTCCACCACATCAGCCTTTTCCTTAATTTTTTCCAGGACCTCCTCTGTAAAATGAAGACCTGCAGTTGGAGCAGCTACCGAACTACCCTCCTTCGCAAAAACAGTCTGGTATCTCTTTTCATCTTCCGGCGAAGGTTCTCTCCTTATGTAAGGAGGAAGGGGTACCCTTCCAATTTTGTCCAGTTCCTTCTCTATATCAAACTTAAATCTTACAAGTCTTTTTCCCATCTCCTTTTCTGCCTCTATCAAAGCTTCCTTATCGTCGCCAAATAGAATTACCGTATTCTTTCTCAGTCTCCGTCCCGGTTTTCCAAGAGCTTCCCACAAATTTTTCTCAAGGCGACGCAGGAGTAAAATCTCCACCTTACCACCGGTAGTTCTTTGCCCGATAAGCCTCGCCTTTATAACCCTTGTAACATTTATAACTACCAGGTCTCCTTCCTGTACATAGTCTGGAAATTTACGGAACTCACTATGCTCTATTCTGTTCCCATCCCTGTGGAGTACCATCATTCTGGAGGCCCCCCTTTCTGCAGGGGGTTCCTGAGCTATTAATTCCTCCGGAAGCTCAAAATCAAAATCAGAAAGTTTCATAGAAAAATTTTACACCCTTCTGAAAGCCAGCCCCGGGAATTTAAATTTTATTAAAATTTTTCACTTATTTGACCCGCATCTGGAGGGGGTAAAAATCCCCACAAACCCGCATTTTTTCTTGCATTACAGGGAATTTCAGGGTATAATGAACAGGATGGAAAGAGAGTACAGCGAGAGATCGATAAAGGTTTTAAAAGGACTGGAAGGCGTAAGAAAAAGACCCGCAATGTACATCGGTTCCACCTCCACCGAGGGTCTTCATCACCTTATATGGGAGCTTGTGGATAACTCCATTGACGAAGCTCTGGCAGGCCATTGCGACCACATAAAGGTTGTGCTTCATGTGGATAATTCTGTAACTGTGGAAGACAATGGCCGTGGAATTCCGGTGGGAATTCACCCGGAAGAGGGAAGGCCAGCAGCAGAGGTTGTTCTTACAATGCTCCATGCCGGTGGAAAGTTTGATAGAAAGAGTTATACCATATCCGGAGGTCTTCACGGTGTAGGTGTATCAGTTGTAAATGCCCTCAGCAAAAAGCTCATACTGGAAATAAGAAGGGATGGTTATCTCTGGTATCAGGAATATTCAAGGGGGATCCCCCAGACCGAACTGAGGAAAAAGGGGAAAACATCGAAAAGGGGGACCAGGATCACCTTCTGGCCAGATGATGATATATTCGACACAGTGGAATTCAACCCGGACACAATATCCCGGAGACTGAGGGAACTGGCATATCTTAATAGCGGACTTCTCATTGAATTTGTAGACGAAAAAAACGACCGCAGAAAGGAATTTCGTTACGAAGGTGGTATAAGGGAATTCGTAAAACAGATCAACAAAACCAAGAAAACCCTCCATGATGTCATCCACATAAAGGGTGAAAGGGAAGGAGTAAGGGTTGAAGTCGCTATTCAGTACACTGAATCCTATGGAGAAAACATTCTATCCTTTGCCAATAACATAAACACCGTGGAAGGTGGAACCCACCTTACGGGATTCAAGTCTGCCCTGACCAGGGCTATAAACAACATAATTAAAAACGTTAAGGTAAACATTACTGGAGACGATGTAAGGGAAGGACTATCCGCCGTAATCTCGGTTATGGTCCCTGAACCACAGTTTGAGGGACAGACCAAGTCAAAACTGGGAAATAACGAAGTTAAGGGAATAGTAGATTCTATTGTCTATGAATCCCTCAGTCTGTATCTGG
>JAMOUL010000178.1 GCA_027062035.1 Candidatus Aminicenantota bacterium
TGTGGTTGCAAGGTTCCTGTGGAAAAGGGGATATAACGTACTTCATCCTATAGGATGGGATGCCCTTGGTCTCCCTGCAGAAAACGCAGCAATCAAACACGGTATAGAACCGAAAAAATGGACTTACGAAAATATAGACCACATGAGAGAGCAGCTTAAATCTCTGGGTATAACCTATGACTGGGACAGGGAAATTGCCACATGCGACCCCGAATACTACAAATGGAATCAGTGGTTCTTCCTGAAAATGTACCAGATGGGCCTCGCCTACAGGAAGGAGGACTGGGTTAACTGGTGCCCTAAATGTCAGACAGTGCTCGCCAACGAACAGGTAAAGGACGGCAAATGCTGGAGATGCGGAACCGCAGTGGAACACAGAAAGCTGAAACAGTGGTTTCTGAAAATCAGGGACTATGCTGATGAACTTCTGGAGGGACACAAAGAACTGGAAGGAAAGTGGCCGGAAAGGGTTCTTACAATGCAGAAAAACTGGATTGGAAGGAGCGAGGGTGCAGAGATAGATTTCCAGATAGAGGGGATGGAGAAAAAGATACGGGTCTTTACAACCAGACTGGATACCATTTACGGAGCAACTTACCTGGTGCTTTCCCCTGAACACCCTGTGGTTGAATACATAATGAAGGGAAGACCCAACGAAGAGGAAGTTCTCCAGTGGTGTCAGGAAAAGATAAGGGAGAGAAGGCTCGCAAAGGAGGAAGAACCGGAAAAGGAAGGAATCTTCACCGGGGTTTATGCCATTAATCCATTTAACAGGGAAAAAATTCCCATCTGGATAGCCAACTACGTGCTTATGGAATACGGAACCGGGGCGGTAATGGCTGTTCCGGCCCATGATCAGAGGGATTTTGAATTTGCAAAAAAATATAACCTCCCCATAAAGGTGGTAATTGTTCCCGAGGAAGGGGAACTGGAACTTCCCCTGAAACAGGCATACGAGGAAAAGGGCGTACTTATAAATTCAGCAGGGTTTACCGGATTGAAGAGTGAAGAGGCCATAAAGAGAATGATAGCCCTTGCAGAAGACAGACAGTTCGGACACAAGGCAATAAATTACAGGATAAAGGACTGGGGAATATCAAGGCAGCGTTACTGGGGAACTCCCATACCTGTAATTTACTGTGAAAAATGCGGTATAGTTCCGGTTCCTGAGGACCAGCTGCCGGTAAAGCTACCGGAGGATGTAAAGTTCACGGGAGAGGGTAATCCTCTTGCAACATCTGAATCCTTTGTGAATACCACATGTCCCAAATGCGGAGGTCCTGCCAGGAGGGAAACTGATACCATGGACACCTTCTTCGACTCCTCATGGTATTTTCTCAGATATACTGATCCAAAAAACGATAGAGCTCCCTTTGAAAGAAAAATAGCTGAATTCTGGGCGCCTCCGGATATTTACATAGGCGGAGTTGAGCACGCTATTCTGCACCTCATCTATGCCAGATTCTTTACTAAATTTATAAGGGATATAAAACTAATCGGTTTTTCCGAGCCCTTCCCGAGACTTCTTACCCAGGGTATGGTCATTAAGGACGGCAAGAAAATGAGCAAATCCCTGGGGAACATAGTGGAACCCGACGAAATGATAGAGAAGTACGGTGCAGACGCAGTAAGGCTCTTCATCCTGTTTGCCGCTCCACCGGAGAAGGATCTGGACTGGTCAGATGCCGGTATTGAAGGAGCCCACAGGTTCGTAAAAAAACTATGGAACCTATTTCAGAGAAACATGGATGTAATGAAGGAAAATTTGACCCCGGACTTTTCAGAAGAAGCCCTCCCGGTTAGAAGGCTGACCCACAGAACCATAAAGAAAGTTACAGAAGAAATTCAGGATAGAATGCACTTTAACACCGCCATTGCAGCGCTGATGGAGTTTTACAACGGGCTAACAGAAAAGGAGGAATCCCTGAGAAAAACCGAATCCGGGAAGGCGGCTTTGAGGGAAGCTCTATTTGCAATGCTTCATCTTATTTCTCCCTTTATTCCCCATCTTGCAGAGGAGATCTGGGCAGAGGTTGGAGGAGAAGGGTTCATTTCAAGAGCTCCCTGGCCCTCCTATGATGAGAAACTGCTTCAGGAAGAAAAGATCACCGTGGTGGTCCAGATAAACGGCAAAGTCAGGGACAAACTTGTGGTGGGAAAGGATGAAGCCGAAGATTCCATAAGGGAAAAGGTTCTGGCTTCCGAAAGGGTAAAGAAGTTCATTGAGGGCAAAACCATTGCTAAATTCATCTATGTACCCGGCAAAATAGTAAGCATCCAGGTAAAATGAGAAGAATAATATTTACGGTGTTTATGGTTCTGTCACTGATCGTGCTCGGCTCCTGCGGCTACCACCTTGCAGGAACAGGCTCCACCCTTCCCAGACACATAAAGAAAATCTATATTCCACCAATAAAGAACAATACTGCAAGGGCAGAAGTTGAGACCTATATGACAGCTGCCCTCAGGGATGAAATGGCAAGAAGGGGGAAAGAGGTTGTGGACAAAAGGGAGGATGCAGACGCAGAGCTCGTGGGAAGCATAGACGGGTTCAGGGTCTATCCTGTTGGTATAACCACCTCAGGGGAATCCAGAAGGTTCTCCATTTTTATTACCGGTAAATTTGTGCTGAAGGATCTGAAAACAGATATGGTCCTCTTTTCAAGCTCTTCCTACACCTTCAGGGATGAATACGAAGCTCAGGGCACAGGAGCTGTTAATTTCCTATCCCTCCAGACAGAAGCCATAGACAAGATCGCCAGAAAATTTGCAAGGTCAATAGTAAGTACTATCCTTGAGGGCTTCTAAATCTCTCTACCTCTACGGAGGAGACACCCTTTCAAGAGAAAGGAGATTCTCTACCCTCGTTGGGGAAGGAAGAAGGTTCTACCTTTTTGAAAGGAGCTGGGGAGAAATTCTGGAAGAAATGCAATTTCCGTCTCTTTTTGGAAGGACCTTTGCAGGCATAAGGATTCTGAGTCCCAGGGAAGAAAGGGTGAGCAAGGGTGATCGTGAAATAATAAAGGAAATAATAAAGCGGGGAGTGGTTATCTCCTCTGAAAACGAAGAAAAAAGCGAATTAAAAACTCTGTTGAACTCGATATCCTGCCCTGTGGAATACTTTAAACTTCCCTATGAAAGAGAAAGGGCAGCCATGGTTACAGAGGAGCTCAAGAGGGCAGGAAAAAGCATGGACAGGAATGCTCTGGTCCTTCTTCTCAAACTTGCAGGAGACGACACCCTCAACCTGTGGATGGAAATCCAGAAGCTCATCTACCATCCCTCCTCGAAAATAACACTGGAAATAGTCAGGGAACTGGCTGTTCCCATGAGGGAATACCCTGTATGGGAGCTGGAAATAGCCATAGCAAATAGAGACCCTGTAAGGGCAGGGGAAGTTATAGAATCCCTCAAGAAAAAGGGAGAGCAACCGGCTATGGTTGTAGGAAGCCTGAACTACATAATAAACCGTACATGCCGAAAAAAAATGGTAAAGGAGCTCTTTAACCTCGACTGGAAAATAAAAATGGGGTATTCCCCCTGGGATACAATCCACCTATTTGTCCTCAGGTTAATGGACTTATGCTGAAATCGGGAGTTTTAACACTTAGACTCCCTCAGTCTATACTTTTAGACCGGCGGGAGATGCCGAATTTTCTCATTTTATTGAAAAGGGAAATTTCTGTTAAGCATACACAAAGGTCCTTTGCTTAAGAAGCTCTTTAAGGGTTCTCTATATAAAAACTACGAACAATATATTGAAATATGTGAATTGATTATAAGTAATTTTAAGTTGTAATTTTATAGGATTGCTTCCAGTTTAATTTGTCTTACAACAACAAAAGTGAAAGCTATCACCAGGTAATAAAAATGTTTTTTCAGGATATAAAACGAGGTCTCAATGGGTGGACATTTTTTTGTAGACAATAAAGTTCCTTTCCTTTATCAATACCTTCCACATCTTCCTGCTGGAGATCTTCTTGAGAAATCTGGAATATTCCGCCCTTTTCATCGGCCATGTATTGCCCTGAAGATCAAGGATAAGCCATTTTGCTTCTCTCGCGAGGAATCTTTTCCAGCCCTTATGTCCCAGGTCCAGGACTCTTTCTCTCTGCGCAAAGTGGGCCACAAGATTTTGCTGGGCCAGGACAGGGGATCGGTTATCAACCAGACCTTTTACCTTCGTGTGGAAGAAATAGGCCCTGGAAAAGGATCCTCCCTTTAAGATCCTCACCTCTTTATTTATGAAAAATGTTAGATTTAACAACGCAATTATTATTAATAACCAGTTCTTTATCCTCCATCTCTGAAAGAAAGTTTTTGCCCCGTAAAGAGAAGAAACCATAAGAAGGCCCATGGACGAATAGCTATAGTGAAGACCAAAGGAATACGCCTCTTTATTTGCTCTCAAAAACATTTCAAGAATTGCCGGGTATGGCAAAAGATATCTTACAGGAAGAAAAAGAAAGGATAATAAATATTTTAAAACGTACCATATTCTCTCAAACAATGAGGACAAAAATTCGCCCCTGCCTATCCATAAATACTGACTGAGAGATACACTCCCGGAAATGGAACCATTTCCTCTTATGGAAGCTATTAGATTCATATACCAGATCTCACCCAAAAAGATAATAAAAGAGAAAATGGCCAGAAGGAAAAGGGGAAAATTCAGTTTCTTCTCCTTCTTTCGAAAAACAAAAACATAGTAAATGGCAACCCATGCTATTATTAAGGGGATATCCTCCTTCAAAGTCCATGCTATAAGGGAAAATACCCACACCAATCCCCATTTTTCCCTGTGAATGGCCCAGATTATCCATATACTTAAAGGAACAAAGAAAAGCTCAGGATGAAAATCGTACAAAATCGCCCTTGCCAGATAATAGTTGGAAAAAAGAAAAACCGTTAAAAAAAGTTTTTCTTCCTTTCTTAGAGAAATACTTTCACCAATCCAGACAAGAGGAAATATCGCAGAGGCCACTGCAATAGCCTGGAGCATGAGCAGAAAATAAGGGGTAATTAAAAAATCTGGCAATCTGGAGAGAATTAAAAGTACAGCATTGAAGTGATGAGCGAAAAAATGGCCTCCCCTATCACTTAACATGGGTATTTCAAAAACACTGTGTTTTATGTTGTAAATGAGGTTAACTTCAAGACCGAGGTCCTGACCATTGCTTAAAAGAAGCCAGTGTCTTAATAAAGCCGGAATAACATATAACAGCGCAAAAAACAGGAAAAGATATATGGGTTTTATTTCTCTTTTCATTCTGGAAATATTACCTTTTACACAGATATATTCTGCTCTTCCCTCTTAATTTCCGATTCCCTTACCCTGATTCTCTCTATAGAGATAGCCTGTCCTGTTTCCCTGTCTATTATTACAAAGACTCCGCATATAGTAACCTCTCCATCCTTTTCCGGCTCCAGCTTTTTAGCCCTTCCAAAAAGCATTCTTTCTATAACCCTTTCCTTTTTCATTCCAATGACAGATTCCTCAATTCCAACCATTCCTGCGTCTGTAATATAAGCTGTGCCGTCTACAATGGTTTCATCAGCCGTCTGAACGTGTGTATGGGTTCCAATAAGAGCCGAGACCCTTCCAGCAGCGTAGAAAAACATCGCCCTTTTCTCGCCTGTAGCTTCCGCGTGAAAATCCACTATTTTTATTTTGTAATCCTCCAATTCCTCAAGGATTGAATCCAGTTTTCTGAAAGGGCAATCTATGGCTTCCATAAAAACCCTGCCCTGGAGATTAATAACCGCTATCCCCGTTCCATCATCCAGCTTCTTTTTAAATACCCCTGCCCCCTGATTTCCTTCCGGATAATTTGCCGGACGAAGGATGCGAGGGTCTTCAAGGGCTTCCAGAGAATCCTTGTTATCCCAGATGTGATTACCCGAGGTTATAACATCTATACCCACCCTGAAGAAGGCCGAGGCTATCCTCCTGGAGATCCCGAATCCCCCTGCAGCATTTTCACCGTTTATTATTATGAAATCAGGTTCGTAAGTTTTCTTGAAATACTCTATTCTATCGAATAGGGCCCTACGTCCCGGAGAGGCGAAGACATCTCCAAAAAAAAGCAGCCTGAACTCATTTGGAGTACTCAACGGCTCTTACCTCCCTTATCACTGTAACCTTAATCTGCCCTGGATAAGTAAGTTCCTTCTCTATTCTCCTTGCAATCTCATAGGAAAGTATATAAGCATCGTCGTCCGAAATCTTTTCACTGTTTACTATTACCCTTATTTCCCTGCCTGCCTGGAGAGCAAAGGCCTTGGCAACTCCCGAATATTCGCTGGCTATCTTCTCAAGGGTCTCTATCCTCTTGATGTAATGCTCAAGAAGCTCCCTTCTTGCCCCGGGCCTTGCTGCAGAAAGGGTATCAGCCGCCTGTATAAGCACAGCCTCAACGGATGGGAAGTTTACTTCATCGTGGTGGGAGGCTATTGCCTGGATTACCTCCTCAGACTCCCCGTACTTTCTCGTCAGCATGACGGATAGATCCACGTGCGACTGATTATAATCACGATCTATGGCCTTTCCTATATCGTGCAATAGGCCTGCCCTCAGGGCAACATCCACATTCGCTCCAATCTCCCTTGCCATAAAAGCGGCTATTAAAGCTACTTCCTTGGAGTGTGCCAGGGCGTTCTGCCCGAAGGAGGTTCTGAACTTTAACTTGCCCAGGTAATACTCAAGCTCAGGATGAAGGTCCTTTATTCCCAGTTCAACAACAACTTCATGTCCAATCTCTCTTATCCGTTCCTCTATTTCCTCCTTAACCTTATCCACCACCTCTTCAATCCTGGCTGGATGTATTCTCCCGTCTGCTACCAGTTTCTGCACAGCAAGTTTGGCAATTTCCCTTTTTAAGGGGTCAAAGCTGGAAAGTATGACCGCCTCCGGAGTATCATCAACAATGAAATCAACCTCTGTTGCCATCTCAAGTGCTCTGATATTCCTTCCTTCCCTGCCAATTATCCTTCCCTTCATATCGTCGGAGGGGAGCTCAACCACGGTCACCGTTGACTCCACTGCGGTGTCAGCGGCACTGGATTGGATGGCCCGTGCTATAACCTCCCTGGCAATACTCAGCTTGGAGTTTTCGAGCTCCTTCTCAAACTCCTTTATCAAACGGGCCTTTTCGTGCTTGAGGGTATCTTCCATCCTTTTCATTATTTCCTGACGCGCTTCCTCGCGGGTCATGCCAGCAATCTCTTCCAGTTTCTTTTCTGCTTCTTCCACAAGCTGAGCAGCCCTTCTTTCCTTATCGTCTATTTCCGAGTATTTCTTTTCTACTTCCTGCTCCTTTCTCCTTATCTGCCTTTCCCTTTCCCGCAGGACCTCTTCTCTTGACTTCAGACTTTCTTCCTTCTTAAGGAGCCTTCTCTCATCCTTCTCTATCTTCTCCTTCCGGCTCCTCATCTCCCGCTCAAAATTAGACTTGAATTTAAGGAACTTCTCGCGAGCTTCCAGCGCTCCTTCTCTTTTTAATCGGGAAGCTTCCCTTTCAGCCTCACGAAGTATCTTTTCCCTTTCCTCTTCTGCTTCCTTTAGCTTCCTTTCCGCCTCCCTGTAAAAGGAAGAGAAGAAAAGTTTCTTTAGTGTATATGCAAGGGCAAAGCCCAGAAGTACTCCTATTATCGCTGCTAAAACTGCGTTCACCATGGCAACCTCCTTTAGCTTTAAGGAGGGGGAAGGAGGGAATTATCCCCGCGGTGAGGTGTGGAAGGGCCTCATGAACCCGTATCCACAAAGGATAGGGCTTGTTTCCTGCTTCAGGCTTCCCCGCGCAGGGGCTTGCTCACCACAGGAAAACATAGGCCCTAAGTGAACTCTTGTTGGCTCAAGGGTTCCCAAGCCATCACCAGCACCGCAGGGAAAATAATTTAAATTAACCATTTTCTATTTCCTTCAGAACCAAGTCAATTCTCCTTCCCAGCTCCTCTTCTAATTTTAACAATTTTTCTCTTTCAGAATAAAGTTCCTCTGCTATTTCTATACAGGCTGTAATAACAGCCTTCAGGGTATCAGGATAAATTTTTGAATGTTTCCTGATCTTATCTGTAACATATTCGGCCAGCTCCTTCAGATATTCTTCTCCCTTTGGAGAAGAAAGCACCAATCTCTGGCCGAGTATTTCAAATTTTAATTCAGACATTTCCAATTTCCCTGTCAATTAACGAAATGATTTCCTGAATTCTTTTTTCTGCCTCTTTGATCTTTTCCTTTAAAATTTTATTTTCCTGCTCCAGCCTCTGAGCCTTTTCCTGATATAGTCTTCTTGTCTCCTTCAGGGCTCTTATTCTCTGCAACAGGGCTTCCAGCTTTTCCTCAATCATACCCCTCTCCTCCTCGCTCCAAACTTCTTTTCCAGTATATTAATTATCCCTTCCAGAGCCTGTTCGACCTCTTCGGATCTCAAAGTTCTTTCCTCGCTCCTGAATACAAAGGAAAGGGTCAGGCTCTTTTCGTCTTCTCCTATTCCCTTACCCCTGTAAAGGTCCATAATGGAAAATCTGTAAAGTATGGGAAGCCTCTGTGATTCCACCACCTCTTTTATGTCAGCAAATCTTACGGACGCAGGGAAGATAAGGGAAACGTCTCTTTTTATGGACGGAAGCTTGATAACATCCCGGAATTCCTCTCTCCTTCCCTTCATGAACATTTCCAGCGGTATTTCTGCCGCGAACACCGTTTGCTCTATATCGTATTTCTGCGTGAGTTCCTCTCTAACAACGCCCAACCAGGCATTCCCATATTTAAGGGTATATCCCTCTTCAAACATAGGATGAGAAGCCTCCTCAAATTTTCCCTTTACTCCGAAATGGGCAAAAAGAGCTTCAAGGGCACCCTTCAGGGAATAAAAGGAAGCCTCCACCTGAGGTCCCAGCCACGGTTTTTCCTGTAATATGCCTGCCTCTACTATGGCCAGTCTCTCCTCCTCCATGGGTTCCTTTTCTTCCCAGTAAACCCTTCCCAGCTCAAATAGAGCGGCTCCCCTGTTTCCCATCCTTAAGTTAAGGGAAAGGGAATCCAGAAGGGTAAGTAAAACAGAACGCCTTAGAAGTGGCTCTTCCTTGCTCAACGGGTTGGAAAGGGAAAGAGGTTTTCCCTTACCACCGCTGAATCTGTCCTTTTCTTCCGATGTGAAAATGTAGGTCATGGCTTCCATATATCCAAGACCTGCAAGTTTCTGCCGTAGTTCCCATCTTAACTCTCTCAGGGGAGTCCTCAACCCCTGA
>JAMOUL010000179.1 GCA_027062035.1 Candidatus Aminicenantota bacterium
TGCCTTAAATAGGCTTCTTACTTTTTTCTCTCTCATTTAAGTTTCTCCTTACATGGAGTATTATACCTTATGTTGAAAGGGCATGGCGTTATTGCGTGATGTGCTTTAGTGTATTCGCGTTTTTGCGGATTTATCTAAGAAAGTTCCGGATTTTTTCGAGAATTTCTCTGGCCAGGTTTATTACCATTCTGACTTCTTCTTCAGAAACCTCAATCCCATCATATTGAACCTGGTGTCTTCTCATTCTCACCCTGTGGAGGGCTTGAATATGATCATGGAGGAGTTCAGGAAACAATTCTTCTACCGCCACCATAAGGCAATAATGACTTCTTTCCTTATAACCCCTGGAGAAAAGCAGCGCTCTTAGAGAATGAAAAACTGAATTGTAAGCAGCAATTTCTCCCATGGTGTTTTCCTTTATTTCCAGGTTTTTTACCGCTGCTTTCAGGAATTTTTCGGCCAGCTTAAGGGAGTTTTCCACCCGGATTGGAGCCGAGTTATCCTTTTTTATATAACCTTCCTGGATGCAACCATGCAGGTTCAAAGGCCTTCTCCTTTTATGAGTATGTGGTTTTTCCTGACAGCTTCCACGAAGGGATTTTTTTCCCTTTTGATCTTTTCCCAGGTGTGAAAGGGATATACAGAAACCTCTATTTCCATGCCTGACTGCCGTTCTTTTTGCCGTACCTGCTCCATGTCCAGGTCCTCTTTGTCGCCTATTACAAGGACATCAAGGTCGCTGTCTTTATCGAAATCTCCGCGGGCAAAACCTCCGTAGACCGCTATTGTGAGGGCCTTCGGTGCAATATCTTCCAGGGATAGGGATTTTACAAAAAGAGCAGCATAGGTTTGTTTGAGCCTTTTTACCAGAAAGTCGTTCTCGTTGAGCCGGAACATTCTCTGATTTCCTATTTTTCTCTCCTGAAAAATGCCGAATTTGAGGAATAGTTCCCCATAAAATTTTACGGTTGACGGGCTCAGGCCAGATCTCCTTGCTATTTCCTTTAGATGGAATTCTGATTGAGGGTGAAAGAGGAAAAATTCAAGGAGTTTGAAGCCTGCGAACTTTCGGAAGGCGGATAGGATGTCAGGTGTTTTTTCCATCGAACGATAGTTTACCATATCGAACGACTTTTGTAAACCTTTTTTGGGGTCAGATCTTTACATTTGACAAATCCGCTTCTTCCACAGGCATAGAAAAGAGGTAACACCGATGTAAAATCGGTCAATCTTTGGGGAATAAAGGATGTAGAGATGGAAGATTTTACTTTGCAAGTGGAAAAGCTCCCCGGGAGGGACTCGAACCCCCAACCTAGTGGTTAACAGCCACCCGCTCTGCCGATTGAGCTACCGGGGAACGGAAATTATTTTATACCAAAATAGCGAATGATAGTCAATAGGAATTTTCTTATAACCTCGAACCTATTCTATTCCATAAAAGTATGCGTCATTCCTTATCCTTTCCCCTTTGCTAAATAAGGATAGAAGGGAATTTTATTAATTCCCCCTTTCATAAAGGGGGACAAAGGGGGATTTTTTTCTTGCAGTGCACAACGTTCTATACGCATTGTAGATTTGTCAAATGTGAAGACCTGATCCCACAAGTTTACGTTTGCGCTATACTTCTGGTATCATGCACTAAAAACTGGAGGGTGTCTTGAAGGGATTCTTCACCAAAGGGACATATCCTTCATTTCTGGCTTTCTGGTTAAAGCTTCCCCTTAGAAGACTCATTCTATCCCCCGGGAAATTGGCTGCCCGCCTTAATCTGGAAAAGACCTTCAGAGTGCTGGAGATAGGACCTGGCCCCGGATATTTCAGTATAGAAGTGGCAAAACATCTTACCGAAGGCCATCTGGAACTCCTTGATATCCAGAAAGATATGCTGGAAAAAGCCAGGAAAAGGATTGCTGCGTCCGGGCTGGACAATGTTGGTTTCATATGCGGAGACGCTTCTGAACTTCCCTTTAAAGAAAACTCATTCGACGTTGTTTTTCTGGTAGCGGTATTAGGAGAGGTTTCAGCCCCTGAGGCATGCATTAAAAGCATTTACAGGGTTCTTAAGCCTGGAGGACTTTTATCGATCACAGAACAACCCGGGGACCCGGATTTCGTCCCCTCACATACTGTCCGTTCACTGGTGGAAAAACAGGGGTTTAAATTTGTCAAGTTCTATGGCAAAAACAAAAACTATACCGTCAATTTCAGAAAATTCCCTGCTATAGCAACATAAATGGGCAATGCGCGTTGGTGCGTTAGTGCGTTAATGGGTCTGTGAGTCAGCGTGTAAATGAGTTTGTGTGTTTGTGCGTTAACTCGACAGGGCGAAAACG
>JAMOUL010000180.1 GCA_027062035.1 Candidatus Aminicenantota bacterium
CCCTAAGAATGAGAATATTAACCTGGGAAAAGATGACCATGGTCCCCGGGAAAAGAGGTAGAAGAGTAAAGCTTTTTCCTGTGGAGGCCCGGGGACTGGAAATTCAGGAAGTGAAGGATGTAAAACCTCTCTATGCAACATTAAGAGGGAACGAAGGCACAAACTACCCTCTCAGAAAGGGGAAAAACATATTCAAGCTCGTTTACGACCCCCTTCCGCTTTTTCCCCCCGGAACCTACAGAAGCCAGAGGGAAATCTTTCTGCAGAGGCTGGTAAGGGAAAGAAACTACAGGATTGAGAGAGGGTTTTATATTCCTGTAGCCCGGAGTAAGACTTACAAAATTGCAAATACCCTTGGATACTGGAAAAACTTTAAGGAACAGCTTTCAAGGCTAAATCATATTATCGGGAAAGAAGGTATCTATTCAAGAATGCCCTGCTTTAGAATGGAACTGGATCTAAAAGCAAAGGATAAGGATTACAACGGGAACTCCCTCATCTGGTTTTACGCTTCATCTCCCGGACCGGGCTGGAAAACTTCCCTCAGTCTTTCAGGCTGGAAACCCGCATTCAAACGCGAAGGCTGGGTTTGCGGCGAATTGTGGTCACCTCACTTCAGAGGGACAAGAAAAAGATACTTTAAGGCTATTCTCCCCCTATCTTTTAAACCAGAGGTTAAGAATTTCCTACTTTCTTCCAGCGCCTTTCTGTTTGTCAATGGAATCCCTGTTGGAAATGGCGCAGAACTCCTTAAAAGTCTGAAAATCGGTAATAATGTCCTGTCCCTGATGCTTGAAATCAGCGGGATTAAAGAGAACAATGTCCCATTAAAAATTGAGAAAAATCTGGATTTGAGCTTCTCCAGCAGAGGAACCAGAAAACCTGCAACACCTGAAAAAATGGGAGGAAAAATAGTGGACAGGGATTCCTTTTCCCTCCCTGCAATAAAGCTCACTGAAGATTACTCTCCGTTAAAGTCCGGCGATGAGATAGCAATCGGTGGAAAAATCCTCATGGTACTTCCGCAAGGCAGGGAAATCAAGGTTTCAATCGGCAACAGAACCTTTACCATAAAAAGCATTGACAGGGAAAAGGAAAATTCGCTTTTTGAATACTCGGCTTCAGTAAAACATTTTGCCCTGGGAGATACAGTGTTTCTATGGGAGAACAGGATAGGGATCTTAAGGTTGAAAACCAATGCCAGAATAAACCCTTATCCGGGTAAAGTTTACACTCTTGAAGTAAAGGGGGATAATCTTTTAATTTCCAGAGGAGGAAAAAGCTTTTCAGTAAAAACCGGAGAAAACTTCGAAATTGCTGGAATACGATGGAAGTTCATCAAAAACCGAAGGGGAGTATTATCCTATCCATGCCTCAGTTTAAAGGGGTGGGGAAGGTGTTACAGTTTCCAGAACGGAGCTCTCTCCACCATTTTAGGGATAAAGGGAATCTCCCATGGACTTGAGTGGAAATTCAGAGACCTTCTTTCAAGAAAGGACACAACTATATATCTATCCATAGATGATGATCTTCAGAAAATAGTTTCAGACATTCTTGAAGGGGAAATTATCAGAATAAAACTCAGGGAAAGGGAAGCGGCAGGAACCCTTGAGTCCCGGATAAAGGCCGTTGAAAGGAAACTCTCCACACTGAAAAAACGATATCGTAAAAATCCCTCAGGGACTCTGGTCTCACGTATTCTATCGCTGGAAAAACAAAAGGAAAACATGATTGCAAGATACAGAAAACTAAAAAATCCCTTTTATGAAGGGGCAATTCTTCTAATGAACCAGGACGGAGAGATACTGGCGGCAGCCAGTTATCCCTATCTTCCCCTGAGAAAAAAAGCGGTTTTAAAGGGAATTCTCTCAGGAAAAAGCAATTATCTTATAAACCGGTGCTGGGAAGACATTTACACCCCGGGCTCAACCTTCAAGCTTGTGGACTCCATCGCTTTTCTTGAATCTTCAAACCCATGGATAAAAAGGCTTCTCAGGCGCTTTCCTTTTTCCGGAAAGGATTCCACAAATTTGAAGGGTAAAAGGCTACTATCAGGACAACCCATAGATTTTAACCTGAGAAATTTTCGAGAGGAGGAAATTAGGGAAAAAAACTGTTCACTGGAAAATGCTCTTGCAAACTCTTACAACGTTTACTTTGCCTATATTTCCATGCATTCTTATCCGCCACTTCTTAAGGGAATTTCACTCAGCTTATTTCCGATAAACTACTTTAAGAAGGAATTTCCCCTACTTAAATATGCTGAAGAACTGGGATTCAATTCAAGCATAAATCTCATTCAAACACCTGGAATTGGCCTTCTAACAACTCCTTCCATTTTTCCGGTCAACGCCTATAAACTTAATGAGATAGCACATTATTCCATAGGTCAGGCTGACCTGAAGGCATCTCCCCTCCAGATGGCTCTCGTGGCCCTTTCCATTTATAGAAGAGGAAAACTTGCATACCCCTCTTTGCTACGAAAGATAAGAACAGAAGAAAATGTTTATTCCTTCTCAAAAAAGCAGAAGACTGTTTTCAGTGAAAAAACAGCCTGGAGAATCGAAAAGGCCATGAACAGGGTAATAACAGAAGGTACGGCAAAAACTGCCTTTAAAGGCTGGTTCTACAGGAATAGAATTTTCGCAAAGACAGGAACAGCTGAAACCGCACTGTATAAGGACAACGCTCTGTTTACAGGCTACTTCAAAGTTGAGAAGGGAAAAGCTGTAATCTTCACCATTATTATACCCCGCTCCGGTGTAGGGGGAAGAATTGCAGCACCAATTGCCAGAAAATTACTGGAATCCTATTTATATTACAGGACAAAACTTATCACATTAAAAAGATAATCAAAACCTCGCCTGAACATTCGACAATTTCGTCGAATGTTCGACAAAATTGTCGATATTTTTAAAGAAACTCCGCTAATAGACCGCTCTCTTGCTGGCATAGTTCTTGCTTCTTAATCTATATGATGTATTTCAGGAGGTGTTTTCAAATGATGAAGAGGTATATTGTCTTTTTTATATTTATACTTTTAGTATCGCCCGGATTGGTTCATGGAAAGGAGGTCAAATTTGCGATAATAAACGCTTCGGGTGCGAATATCAGGGAAAAACCCACCACGAAGGCCCCTATAATTACAGTGGCCAGATACGGAGAAAAATTTGAGGTGGTGGAAGACCTCGGTCCCTGGCTAAAAATAAAACTTCCGGATGGCAGGATTGGTTTTGTCTGGACTCCACTGACAAGAATAGAAGTTCAGAAAATAATAGAAAAGATTGTTGAAGTTAAAAAAACTCCCCGGCCAGAACCCAAGCCTGTTATAGTTCCGGAAAAAAAGAAGAAAGAAGTAAAGCCCATCATGGAAAAACCTCTTCCGCCTACAGCTGAAGGAAAATTACGCTATGGAAAAAAACTTTATTACAAGGAGAAATATAAAGAAGCAATATCTGTTCTTGAAAAAGCAATAGCGGATGCATCTGTCCTGGAAAACGAAGGGAAAAGAAGGCAGATTTCTGCAGATGCATATTTCCTTATAGGTCTTTCCTACGTGGAACTGAAAAAGGAAGACAGAGCAAAGGAGGCTTTTAAGAAAACCCTTAAACTTGTACCGGATTATTCCCTGAACGTTACCTACGAAGAATATGGACGTAAAGTAATGAATTTATGGAAACAGGCAGAAGAGGAACTTGAACAGGAAGAAATTAAAAAAAGATTAAAAAAATAAAGGAGGCAACATGAGAAACTTTTTTGACAGAAAAGGGATTATTTATCCCTTGATATTTTTCTTAATGGTATTTCTTACGGGAATAGGGAATTCTTTAAATGCTCAAACCGAAAAGAAATATGCGGTCGTAATAAGCTCAGGGGCTAACATCCGATCAGCTCCATCAACAAAGGGCGAAATTGTCTACGTGGCAAAATCCGGGGAAAGGATGGAAATGTTAGAAGATCTTGGAACCTGGATAAAGGTAAAAACCAAAACCGGAGTGGAAGGCTACGTATGGGTCAAACTCGTTAGAGTTGAAGTTGAAAAAATAGCTGAGCCTGCCAAACCTGCGGCTCCTCCCAAACCAGCAGAACCGCAGGTAGCAAAACCCGCTGTTCCGGCCTCCGGAGTTCAAACCACTGAAGCAAAGAAGCATTCAAATACCGCAATTTACTTTATTGGAGGCGTGGTGGTCGCAGGAGCAGCTGCATACTTCCTCTTCAGAAAGGGAGGATTACTTAACAAAGGAACTGCTATTTTAAAGGTAACTTCAGATCCTTCTGAGGCAACTGTCTATGTGGATGGTGCTGAGCAATGTACAACCCCATGCACAGTGGAAAACGTAAAACCTGGCACCCATACCATAAAGGTGGAAAGAGAATTTTATGGAAAATGGGAAAAGGAAATGGATCTAAAGGGACATCAGGAATATTCAATAGATGCCACACTCGCACCATTTAAATATGAATTTGACTCCTGTTTTGGAAATTATGGAAGCGGATATGGACAGTTTAATTATCCCTGGGATCTCACAATAGACAATAACGGAAATATATATGTGGCAGATCACGGAAACGACAGAGTACAAAAGCTCTCAGCTTCAGGAATTTTTATAAGCGCAGTTTCTGCTTCAGGAGTTGGTGGAATCAAGTTTTCTTCCGCCAATAATTCTCTGTACGTTACAGGTAACCTCTATGACGATTTGGGAAGATTAACATTAGCCCTGTCCTGGGTCTTTGATAAAAGTGTTGGACTTTCCCATGCGAGAAGTCTCGGAGTGGATGCTTCTGGAAACGTTTACATAGCAGATGGGCAACACGGAAGGATATTGAAAACCGACCCTAATGGCAATGTTCTGACATCATGGGTTGTAGAAAATACCAATAGCTGGCCAGAAGATGCAGAAGTCGGACCCAACGGAGATGTTTATGTATCCTCATGGCATTTAAATAAAATAATAATCTATTCCCAGAGCGGAACAAAAAAAGGTGAATTTCCGACTTCCGTAAGTGGACCCCGGAGTATAGCCATCGATCCTGAAAATAATGTGTATGTGGTATCGTCAGGAAACCATAAAGTTTACAAATTCCTTTCAGACGGCACTCACAAAATAACAATAGGAAAAGGATATGGAAGCAGTGGTGGATACTTAAAGCATCCGTGGGGAATAGCTGTTACTAACACAGGAGACATCTTTGTATCAGATAAAAATAATCATCGCATATGCCGCTGGACCCTCTCGGATGAAACCACCGCTACAGGCACTGCAACGATCACATCCAGACGCATTCAGGGATCTTCCATCAGTGGCAATGGACTGCACAGAAACATTCCTTCAATGATAGGCGTGGAAAAACTTCACCATAAACCGAAGAGGATTAAGAAATAAGGGTTTAATTTGAATCCAGGCGAATCAAAAAATAAAAAGAGGTAAAATGAGAAAATTTCTTATCGTTCTCACAATCATATTTCTGATGACAGGGGTAGCACTATCTCAGGTAGCTTTTAAGCTAAATGGGGGAATGGCCTATATCTCTGGCAACGATCTTAATAATGGAATTCAGGGCTTCAATGACTGGTTAGCAGCTAACGCAACAGATGCAACAGGTCAACGCAAGAAATTAACCACAGGCATGAATTTCGGTGGGGAAATACTCTATAATCTCACAGAAAATTCTGCTATAGGATTGGGAATTAACTACTTTAAAATTTCCAGGAACAACGAGGTTAGCTATACCATACCTCCGGGATGGCCGGGTTCTATAAAGGAAAAACCCGAAATTAAGGTAATTCCAATAACATTGAATTTCTATTATTTCTTTCCTGTAAGCTCCACCATCAATCTCTACATCAAAATAGGAGGCGGCTATTATCTAACAACATTCGATTATGAGCAATATTCTTCTTCGATCTTCGGTGAAGGCACAGACACACTCCATGTAAGCAAGGGAGTCGTAGGATTCCAGGGGGGAGCTGGAATTGAAATTCCTCTGGCTTCCAGTATTTCCTTTATAGTTGAAGGTAGCGGAAGATATGCCACGATTTCCGAACTTGTTGGTGATTGGACTTCCAGGGGAACCAGTATTCTGGGATCCTGGGATAAAAGTGGTACCGGAGCTTTATGGTACGGAAAGGATACTTTAAATGGTGTATCCTATCCATGGATCGCTGTAAATCCCACTGCTCCAGGCTGGCTGGAAAATCCTGCCGTGGCGTCTCTCAACATTTCAGGCTTTACGGCATCTGCAGGGATAAAGATAGGATTTTAATATAAATAAGGGGGGGTTGCCCCCCTTATTTTCAAAGGAGGTATTATATGAAGAAAATTTTCCTCTTAGCTTCGATATTGCTTTTTCTGTCGTCCTGCCAGGTGGCAGAAAGGCTGGCAATTGCAAACTGCAAATATTCCTTCCTTAACATTGTTCCGGAAAGAATAGGGTTAACTTCAATGGACCTGAAACTTTCCATTCAGGTTGATAACCCCAATCCGATAGACGTAGTACTCGACAGGATAGGATTTGACTTTTTTGTAAACAATTCCAAGGTTTTTACCGGAGATATGAATAATAGACTGACCATTCCTGCAGGAGGAACTGAAGTAATTGAGCACACTGTACACCTATCCTATCTTAGAACAGGTATTGCCATAATAAGAGCAATAAAGCGAAAAGAAGCATACTATACCCTGCGAGGAAGGGCCACCTACGACACTAAATTCGGGAGATTTACCTTTCCGGTAAAAATAACCTCCGGAGAAATAAGATAATTTTCAGGAGTAAAAGATGAAGAAAATCGTTTTTTTAGGTATAGGTCTGTCTTTTCTCTTACTTATGTGCGGACCAACTGCAACAGTGACCACACGATCTGGGCCCACAATAGAGGAGGTACAAAGAACCTCTCCCCATGAAAAAATGAGGATCGCTGTTGCACGCTTTGAGAATAAGACAGCATATTATGTGAGCTACGGAATGACCGACATGTTAACCTCTGCCCTCTTTAATACGGGAAAATTTATTGTTCTCGAAAGGGAAAATCTGGATGTTGTCATCCAGGAACAGAAGCTTTCAAGTGTGGGTGTCATAGACCAGAGGACAGCCATACCCTCAGGAATGCTGGAGGGAGCCGAATTCCTCGTGGTTGGGGCAGTAACCGCATTTGAACCGAATTATAGAGGTGCAAGAACGGCTATAGGAGGTGGTAAACAGTCTTATGTAGCCATAGACATGAGGATAATAGATTCTAAAACTGGCAGAGTGGTTTCGTCGGTCACTGTGGAAGGAAAAGCCACAGACACTCTTATAAGTACAGGCATGCTAAGATGGGTAGGTGCCGGACCTCTTGCTTCAAGCCTGAGGGCATGGTCCAATACTCCCATCGATAAAGCGATCAGGATCTGCATCGACAGGGCTGTGGATTACATCGTCAACTATAGCATGCAAAGGGGGAACAAAAGATGAAAAAAATATTTCTTCTCTCTTTAACACTTGTTCTGGTATCAACACTTATTACCAGCTGCACCTCAACGTCAGCTTCTGTTTCGGATAGGGGACCGACAATAAAGGATGTACTCAGCGTTCCATACAATGGGCCCAAGGCCAGAATAGCCGTTGTAAAATTCGAAAACAAAGTAAGCGGTGGAGATATGTGGATGCAGTTCCAGAGACAGATGATGAAAATCATGGCTCAGGCCCAGGCCCAGATGGCAAGAGCAGTGGCCCAGATAAATAAACAACAGGGAGGTTCGGACTATTCAAAAATAATTTCCGCCTGGGCCTCATATCAGGACCCTATAAGTACAGGAATAAAGGATATGCTTGTGGGCGAACTTGTGAATTGTAATCGCTTTCTCGTCTACGAAAGGGAAAATATCGACACCATCATTGCAGAACAGCAGCTCGCCTCATCCTCAGCAGCCAATCCTAATGCAGCCATACAAAAGGGAAAACTTGAAGGAGTGGAGCTTTTAATTTATGGAGCCATAACAGAATTTGAAGCGGAAAAGGAAGGGGGAGGGATAACAATCCCCATACCTGCTTTCGGAACCACCTATGATGTAAAAGTTCGATACAAAAAGGCTCATGTAGCCATGGATTTAAAAATTGTAGATGTGAGGACCGGAAGAATTGTATCGGTCACAACAGTAAGAGGTTCTTCTACTGACGTGGGTTTTGGGACCAGAAACAGATCTGAAAGCATTGGCCTTCCCACCACACTCGGCGGATATAGAAATACTCCGGTTGAGGCGGCTATAAGGAAAATGATAAGAGCAGCGGTAAACTACATAATTACAAAAACTCCACGCTCCTATTACCACTATCAAGAATGAAACACCTGTTTTTTAAATTATTATCTCCTCTGATCATTGCAGGTTTAATTTTCTCCTCTGGTATTCCCACAAAACATGAGATCCTGAATCTTACCCGTACGCTCCTCACTCGACTTAACAGCAAAATTACCGAACCTCAGAAAAGGAAAATCCTGGATTACGTAAGTAATTTCTCCTCCACAAACAACAAATGTCCGGGGTATAAATTTGTGGAGGGAACTGCACACGTAGAAACGCTGAATAAGGGAGGAGCCTTTCTTCAAGCTGGTTTTGAGGCTGTTTTTAAGGGAAAAATTGAGGTGGCAGAATGGTGTTTTCTGAATGCAGTTACCACAAATCCTGACTGTCCTGTATTTCTCTCAAACACTGCCTTTACACTGAACTACCTCGGAGATTACTCTAACGCCCTCACATTTCTGAACTATGCTATACTGCTCGATCCCCTTTACGTTTCAGCATGGGTGAATATTGGTTATTCACAGAAAAATCTGAAACACTTCAAAGAAGCAAAAAAGGCATATCAGATAGCCATAGCTTTAAACCCGGAAATTGATGATTACCGAACAGCTCTGAGAGAAGTTTACGAACTGGAAAAGGGAGAAGGAGGAGGCGAAAACAAACCTTCTCAGGAAACTTCAAACCTGGACCAGGCCCTGGATATATTAAATAAAGGAAAACTAACACAGAAAAACGTTCATCCAGAAAATCCCGGGGTACGACCACAGAATTCTCCACTGGAAGGTCCAGAAAGGGATGAAAAACTTCTGCTCTCC
>JAMOUL010000181.1 GCA_027062035.1 Candidatus Aminicenantota bacterium
TCTATGCAACCCACACTGCCACTGATACCCCCATCTGGATAGGTGGGGTTATTTACAAGTATGGTCTGGCAGGATTGTGGTATGCCTTCTTTTCTGCCTGGTGCGCTATAAGCGCCTTTGCCTCTGCCAGAATTTTCCGCCGTTCCCTTGCCTATACCCAGGCAGAATGGCAGAGCCTGAGGTTTTCCGGCCTTGGTTCGGAGTTGCTGAGGGGCTGGTTTGCCGGATGGCAGGTCTTTATGAACATGTTTATCCTGGGATGGGTAGGCATAGCCATGGGAAAGGTGTGTCATTTCCTCTTTGGCTGGCCCCTGTGGGTTGGACTGGTGTTTTTCTCCTCTCTGGTTGCCATTTACGTTCTTACCGCAGGATACTGGGGAGTCGTGGTGGCGGATTTTCAGCAGGGAATAATAGCCTTTTTTATGATATTGATAACCTCCATCTGGGGAGTGATGGCTGCAGGTGGACCTGAAAGGATAACCGCCAAATTGTCTTCCATGGGTCAGAGCTGGAGGCTCAATCCCTTCCATTTTACAGGAACCTTTACCGGAGATTTTCCTCTGGCATGGTTTATTACCATGATTGTCATTGCGATCCTTGGAGGTTTTGGAATGGGTACAAGCATAGACTGGTACGTTGAAGCCCAGAGAATTCAGTCTTCTAAAACTGTTAAGGACGCTTCTTACAGTATATGGTGGGGTACGGCCCTTGTTCTCCTCCGAAACTCCTTCTGGGCTGCGGCGATAATTGCCTTTTTTGCGATGTTTCCCCATCTCACCAATCCATCGGAATACGAAATGGCCTGGTATGTTATCGGGTTCAAAGTATTGCCGGTAGGCATGGTGGGATTTTTCTTTGCATCCATTCTTGCCATCCATTTTTCCACCATATCCACTCATCTGAATCTCGGGGCAATGTACTTCACCAGGGACATTTTCCAGCACTATATAAAGCCCGATGCTTCGGAGAAAACCCTTGTCTGGGTGGGAAGGATAACCACGTTGATTCTCCTCCTGGGTTCTTTCTTTTATGGACTTATGATGGAGGAGCTAACGAGCTGGTTGATTTTTGCACTGTGGATAATGGCTGCCGGAGTCTGGCTTCCCAATATCCTTCAGGTTATATGGTGGAGGTTTAATTCATGGGGATATCTGGCTGCCTGGATTGCAAATTTAGGCCTCAGCTGGCTGATTGTATGGGTACTTCCGGAATTTAAAGTAATTCCTGCGCTTCCTGACTACCTCCAGTTCTGGATACTGATGATCCTGGGAGCTTTTATTTACATCCCTGTGACCTTTCTAACACCTCCCGAGGATATGGACCATCTTGTAAAGTTTTACGTTATGAGCAGACCCTATGGATGGTGGGGACCTGTAAAGCGGGAAGCTATAGCCCGGGGACTGATAAAGGAGGTGTGAAATGGCATTGATAAGGACAAAATGGACTCCTGAAGAAGCCGATGAATGGACAAGGGAAGATGTAATTGTCTGGATACTTTCACCCCTTTCATATATACTCATTTCTGTGGGTTCAGCCCTATCCATTTTCCTCATCCCTTCGGGGTTTATTCTGCTTGCCCTTGGAGTTCTGGTTACGGTGGCACTTTTCGCCATAGCAAATCCCAAGCTCAATGTTATTTCAGGAGAATACGAGAAGAAACAGAAGGAGTATCTGGAAAGGCTTGAGAGAATAACCCGATGGGAGGAAGAGTGAAGGCCTTCGAGGTCAGAATGGTCTTCGAACCCAAAACCTATGATATAGATTATGCGGGTATAGTTAGCAATCAGGTTTACATACGATGGCTTGAGGACATGAGATTTGAGGTTATAAGACAGCATTTCGGCTGGGAAAATTTTCCTCCAGGGGTGGTTCCGGTTTTACTGAGGACTGAAATAGATTATGTCTCTGCACTCCGGCTTTTTGACAGGGTGGAAGGGAGAATGTGGATATCAGGGCTGGATAACGTGAGATGGATCATAGAAGGGGAATTTGTAAAAATCCCGGGAGACAACCTGGTGGCAAGGGCAAGACATGAGGGAATTTTCTACGACACCATCAGAAGAAGGCCTGTAAGAGTCCCTGGAGAGCTTAAAAGAGCGGTTTTTTCTGAGGTTGGAAAGGAAAAATAATTTGTAAAAACTAAGATTTCTACTTTATTCTTGTAATTTCTATAAACGAGGCAGATTCAGGGTCCTTTTCTGTGTAATGCTTTCCCTCTGCTTTTATTTCGAACAAATATCCTCCAATTAAAGGAAAAGCTCCACGAATTCCTTTACCAATATCGATGATTTCTTCATCCACTACTCCAGCCTCCGTTTCAGAACATTTGAGCTCTGCAGGGCCTCTTTTGATTCGGGCACTAAATATTAGATTAAACTTCATTTCCTTCCCGATTTTTTTACCCCTGACTTCAACGGGGAAAACTCTGTCGATAATCTCTACAGGTACTTCTTTTAATTGTCCATTTTTGCAAATTATGCTTTCATTATATTTTTTTAGCTCTCCCCTTCCTGTCCCTTTTATTTGTCCTTCTTTTGATACTATAAAATAAAAACTGAAATGAAATTCTGATTCATCTATGAAATCAAGTGTTGAGCCTGATGGGGTTTCCCTTTGGTGCCATAAGAATTTTCCCTTCCATACTTCTTCGCAACCGGAAGAAAAATCCCTTCCATTGAGCAGGGCTTCTGAGACATCAGATAGGTCAAGAGCCTGAGCCTTTGATGCGAGCTCAAGTTTTTCTTTCTTTGATGCTCCGGCATCAAATCTTTGATGGGCATAGCTCCTGAAAGCTGCCCTTATCCAGTCCATCAGATTATGGGATAGCCTATTGTAACCGAGTTCCTGGGTTGTTTCCATAAGCTCCAGTGCTTCCTGAATGTCTTTCCATGTTGCCTCACAGGGATTCCTGTCAAGAAGCCTGGCGGTAAGTTGAGATGTCGCCTTTTCTAACCATCTGGAAAGGGTGATTTCTGAGTTCGCATTTCCTGATTTTTGAGCTTCTGAAAGTTGTTTAAGAGCAGATTTTATGTCCGAAATATCTGCTTTCTCAGGGGGTTTTAAAAATAAAAGAAGCGCCACCAGAATCAGAAAAGGAAGCAAATGATTGTTTTTCATGTTATTTTATTCTTTTAAGCCTTATATGTAAGCCCGTTTCATCGCTATCCAGCACAGAGGTGTTTTCCTTTATGTTTAATTTCAACATACCATCTTCATAAAAATAAAGGGCATTGGAGAGAATACGGCCAAGATCTATGGTTCTTTCCAGGACCTCCCCCACATTGGATTCACTGCATTCCATACGCGCTTCTCCGAGATCTATTCTCGCCTGAAATGAGGGCTTTATTTTGAAAGTGTTTTTTCCCTTGATTCCTGAAAGGGTGACCGGGAAAACCTTATCGATGATTTCTACAGGCACCCCCTTTTCTCTGCCGTCCCTGCATACTATTTTCAGGGAATAATTTTCTGTTTTTCCACTTCCCAGGCCTTTAATTCTCCCGTTTTTCATAACCGCAATATGGAACTCCATGGAGATTTTCATCTCGTTCCATATATCCACAGATTCCACCGGAGGGGTATTCTTCTGGAGCCAGACCAGGGTTCCGTGCCAGACCTCCTCACACTCAGAGGGAAAGGATTTGCCACTGGAGAGAGCTTCTGCCACGTCTCCAAGCCCCATGGACAGGGCCTCTTTCCCCAGTTCAAGGAGCTCTTCAGGAGTGGCTCCCTCTGAAAGTCTTCTGTGGGCATGGTTTCTAAAACCCATTCTCAGCCATTCTGTTATTCCGCTTTCCATGGGAAAAGATGAGTATATACGGGAAAATTTCAGCAGAATAATTGCGTTATCTATATCATTTCTTGAAGCTTTACAGAAGTTTTTTCTCAGGAAGGCGGAGATTACCAGGGGCACTGCCCTTTTCAGCCATTGGGTGGTGGCGGAAACGGTTTTCATGTCCTTTTCTTTTCTGGCTTTCTGAAGGATTAAAATGGCAGAATTGAGATCATCCAGGTTTGCTTTTTCAGGAGGTACCAGGGGATACAGAGTCAGGGTAAATCCCACCATTACCATAAATATCAAAAGAAATTTTATATATCCCTTTCCTCCCATTTTCTGAGGTTAATTTTCTCCCCCGGAGGAAAAGTGCCTATAGAGGAAATACGCAGCCAGAAAGGCAATGGCAAAGATGAGGGCAGGGAAAATAGCGCCAAATATGGGGGAACCGATCCTCGGAATATCGAGATTTCTCAGGGCCTCGAACATTACTTATCCCCCTTTTTTCTCTTTTTGTAATAAATATAGGCAAAGATCAGGCCTGTGAAGGAAGCAAGATATGCTATGCTCATCCCTATTACCATACTCAGTCCCTTTTCCATCTCTCCTCCTACCAAATTTTAGAACAATTTACTTAAAAAAGGCAACTTTTCCTATATGTGCGTATTTGTACGTCGGTGTTTCCGGGTGGATGTACTGGCGAGAATACGCGAAACCCGATAACACAGTTTAAACACCAAGGAGTTCGCTTACTACGGGGTGAGCAGGTGTTTTGACAAGGATTTCATAGTTTCCTGTTTGCACGATCTTCCCATCGTGGAGAACAGCGATTCTGTCGGAGATTAACCTTACATCCACAGGGTCATGGGTTACATAAACTATTGCCAGCCTTTTTTCTTCCTTTATTCTCAAAAGTTCTCTTCTCAACTGTTTTTTGCGGGGAACATCGAGGTTTGAAAGGGGTTCATCCAGGAGGAGAAACTCAGGGTCCTGCGCCAGAGCTCTGGCTATGGCAAGGCGCTGTTTCTGACCCCCAGAGAGTTGATAGGGTTTCTTATGCCTGTGGGTGTAAAGGTCGAAAAACTCCAGGATCCTTCGGGTTTCCTCATTAGACCCGGGAGACTTCCGGACCTGAAGTACGAAATTTATGTGAGCTTCCACTGTCATATGTTCCCATAGAGCCAGGTTCTGGAAAATGAACCCTATTTTTCTCCTTTCCGGGGGAATAATTATTCTGGAATCTTCGGTTGCTATTTTTCCGTCTATGAACACCTTTCCTGAATCAGGGATTTCAAGACCGGCTATTATCCTTAAAAGGGTAGTTTTCCCTGTTCCCGATACGCCGAGAATTGCGAGTACCTCCCCCCTCTGGATTTTGAGGGTTATTCCAGAAAGCACCCCTTCACCATCAAAGGATTTTTTCACATCTACAATTTCTATTCCCATTTTTATATCCCGAAGGTTATCCCTGTTGTAATAGAGAAGAAATCCCCGGCTATGCCCCTTCGAACTGCAATGTCCAGTGCGAAGTTTTCTCTTTCATATATTACACCTATGAGGAAGGATTTTTCTTCGTTCTCTTCTATAACCCTCTCATAGGATATTTCCGCCACCAGACGCAGACGTCTGTATTCAGGGGTTTCTAAGATTATACCTGCGAAGTATCCTGGTTTATGGCCTTCCCTTTCGATGAACCCTCCCAGGTTAAGGTGCCAGGTAAAATTAGCTGCTTTACCGGAAACTATCCCGATAAGTTCAGCTCCTGGTTTTTCCCCTCTTAAAGTGGGGAGGAGTAAGCCACCTTCCATTGCTATTGAAACTCCCCTTTTGCCCTGTAGGATCCCCTCAGACAGCAAACCCTTCAGAAGAACATTCACATCCTTAACCTGGCTGTTTTTTATGGATAAACTGTTCAGCGTATGTACTGCCTTGAATTCTGTAACAAATTCCATCCCCTTCCCCAGTCCCAGATTTATCACCATGGATGGGGAGGTTAACGTTGTCTCTTCATCCCAGGACGAAATGGTCATAACTCCCAGTTCAATCTCTATAGCCTTCTTTTCTTCCACATCTGCATCTGTGGAGTAAAAGGGCCTGTAGGAAAGAATTGGCAGCACCAGTATTAAAT
Source organism: Candidatus Aminicenantota bacterium (assembly GCA_027062035.1). GTDB lineage: Bacteria > Acidobacteriota > Aminicenantia > S016-38 > S016-38 > S016-38. The sequence continues at coordinate 5,901 of JAMOUL010000181.1, forward strand.
AAAGGAGTATTTTAAAGCGCTTCATTACCTTTTTTCCTCCATATAAATACCATAACAAGGACCAGAGTTACCAGTGAATTCATGATGGCAAGAGCCGATGAGACCCCCACCGGGTTATTGACCGAGAGGGTATATAGCCTTACCACAAGTGGTTCACCTCCCGGAGGATAAAGCATGGTGCTTACCCCGAGCTCATTCATGGAGAAGACAAAGACCAGCATAACTGCCAGTAAAAACCATTTTCTTATCCGGGGGAAAACAATTTTTCTTAAAATCGTAAAGTGGGAAGCACCGCATACAAGAGCAGCTTCCCGGGCAGATGGGTCCATGTTTTCCATTGAGGTTTCCAGTACCTTAAAGGAAATAAAGGAAAACCTTGCAAGCAGGCCCAGAACAATGGCAGCTACAGTGCCGTAAACTACACCTGATAAGGGTGAATTGCTCCAGGCGTAGATAATTCCTATGGCTATTACCGGAGGAGGCAATAAAAAGGCGAGGAGGGATATGGAAGAAAGAAGGTTTCTACCCCTGACTTTTATCAGGTACAGGGCAAAAAGAGCCCATATTGCTGCAATGGTTCCGGCTGAGAACGAGTAAACTATGCTCCGGGCCAGGCTGGCGGTTCCGTGTTTTATAGCAATGCTCAGGCTGGACAGGTCAGAAGCCTCATAAATGAGCTCTGCAAAAGGGGCAAGGAGGGAGAGAAAAATTACTGTGCCAAGGAATGCTATAGATACAGGCTGGAGCCTTCGCATACGAAAGATTAAACCCCTTCCTTCCGGAGCTTTCTGGTAAAATTTCAGGCCTCTTCTCAGAAAGCGTGCTTCAAGAAGAAATATCACAATACCCACAGCAAGCATGGGTAGAGAAGCTGCAATGGCTGAATTTATGTTGTAAAAGGCGGAAAACTGCACGAGAACCTCTGTTGATATAACACTGACTCCCAGATAGGTTGCCACCCCGAGTTCGGAAAAGGAGAGTAGAAACACGAGAAGGCCTGCTGTAAGGATGGAAGGGAATACCCTGGGCAGGGTGATTTTGAAGAACACCCTTCGGGGCGATGTAATCAGGAGGCCGCTTTCCTCTTCCTCAGGAGGAACAGAAGAAAACCCTGCCAGAGAAAGCCAGAAGACAATGGGAAGGAGACACCCGGTAAGGATGAAAATTACTCCTGTTCTGGAGAAGAGGAGCCCTGACAGAGGCCCCGAAGGCAAAAGGCTTGACCATGCAAGGGCAAACTGGTACGGAACAAAGAAAACGGGAAGGGTTAAAAGCACTACAAATGTCCTTGTAAAAGGCAACTGTGTTTTTGATATGAGAAAGGCAGCGGTGGTTCCAATGAGAATGGCAACAGCAGTCGTTACAGTTGCTATGACCAGGCTGTTCGTCAGTGACCGGATAAAAGATCTGGAAAACAGAATTTCCCTTGTGCTGTGAAGGATCGAAGGGAAGGAAGCAAGTAACGCTGCAACGGGCAGTACAAGAACTACCAGCGTATATATCCAGATCAGGATTTTAGAGCCCTTCATAAACCTGACAACCAGTCCCTGAGATATGGGATTATTTCCTCCATCTTTTTGCCCACAAGGGAATAATCCACATCCATTGTTTTTATGTGGGAAATATCAGGCATGCCCTCCGGTGGAGTGGCTCCAGGATGGAGGGGTATCTGCCTGCAAACAGCCTTTGCAAGCATTTCCTCTGTGGCAGGGGAAAGGAGAAAATCTATCATTTTTCTGGCGTTTTCGGGATCAGGAGCACCCTTTATCATTGCAACTGCGTTGGGCATAAACAGGGTCCCCTCTCCGTCCTGATCGGGAATTATCATTTCTACAGGATATCCTTCCTTTATCATGGAGAAGGCGTCATCATTGTCCACAAATCCAAACTTTACCTTTCCAAGGGCCACCCATCTTGCCACTTCTCCATTGGAGGAAGCAAGTTTCAGGCCGTTTTCCTTTATTTTCTCAAGAAAGTCCCTCGCCCTCCGGTCACCCCAGAGAACAAAAAGGGAGGCGATGTGGAAGGATGTGGTCCCAAATAGAGGGTTTGCAAGGGCAAACTGGCCTTTCCATTTCGGATCAAGCATATCCTTTGCGCTGTGAGGGTAGTTTTGTTTGTCCACAAGTTTTTTATTCACAAGTATTACCCGTATTCTACCGGAAAAACCGGTCCAGTAACCCTCCGGGTCCTTAAATCTGGCAGGTATGTCCCTGGCTGAGGGGGATATATAGGGTTGAAGGATTCCCTTCTGTTTCAGGATTTCAACCCTCAGGGGATCATTGGACCAGAATACATCACATCTGGGAGAGTTTTTCTCGGCAATTAACCTGTTTACAAGCCCGGTTGATTTAGTTTCCTCGGTGTCGAAGACCATTTTTACCCTGATTCCGGTGCGTTTCTGGAATTCCCGCAGCACAGGTTCTGAAAATACCTGATCCGTTGAGGTGTAAACCACCACCTCATTGGACTTCTTGCTACAACCCATAAATGAAAAGATGAATATTAATGAAAGCAGGATTAGAACTATTTTCTTCATTTCAGTTCCCTTATCTCCAGATTATCAAATTCGGTGTTGGCATCTGCCTTTGACCATAGTCCGATTTTGCCAGCCTCAGTAAAGGTGCTGTCCGTTACGTGAATTTTAAGCTTGTCGTCGAAGTAGCATTTTATGTCGTTTCCCCTGTGGATTACCTTTATTTTGTGCCATTTCGTTTCGTCAGTATAGAGTTTTGATGAACGGATCATGCGACGTCTTCCGTTTTTTACATAATAAAGTCTGAAGTTGTTTTCCAGGGGATTCCACCGCACCACGTAATAATTATTTTTGTCCTTCGCTCTCCAGATAGGACCACCTCCTCTATCTTCCATCCCCTTTATCGGTTTTACATACACCGAAATCTCCAGGTCCTTAAAACTGGAGTTTTCGTAAATGAGTACATTAAAACAGGCACCGTGGTTTGTTTCTGGATTCGGTACCACCACAAGGACGTTTTCACCGGAAGGGGCGGTTTCGTCCTTTATCACTTTCCACACAGAGAGCGTTCCCCTGTCCGCAGTTTGTGCGGGAACAAATCCCTGCGGGGTTTTTCCTGGCGTGTCCCCGTCGAAGTTAAATTTAAGTTCATTCTGACCATAAATCACACCCATAATAAGGAGTATAAAGACCATAATCCTTAATGTTAATTTCATA
>JAMOUL010000182.1 GCA_027062035.1 Candidatus Aminicenantota bacterium
TAGTTGCCCGAATTCCGCTTGAACATATAGGCTGACAATTTCCCCCACCCCACATGACACACCCTGTTGTAATAATAGCAACTGGTACACAGGTGTTTCCTCAATACGAAGAACAGCACGATTATCATATAGAAGATGAATAGAAGCGAAAATCACAGGGATATTGCGAATCTGAATGGGATACATTCCGGCGAATGCCAAAGCAAAGTACACGATCAGGAACAAATTCTGCCCTCCCACCCATACAGGTGGAAACTTCTCCAACCCCTTTCCATATAGTTTCCCGTTCATCTTATCCCTCCCCTGCCGCTATCCGGCAGTTGATTCCATACTTCCTGCAGATTTTTTCTGCCCTTTCTTCAAGGCTTTTGCGATATTCCTTCGAAGGAACGGGGAAGATTCTGAATAAACTCCTGTATTTGGGTACAAGGTGCGGGTAATACTTTTCCAGAACCTTATAGTAAAGCGTCCTGCAATCGGATGGCCCCTTACCGAATAAAGTCAGGGCTCCCACCAGAACGAAATCTGCTCCGTAATCCTTCGCCGTTTTAATCATCCTGTCCAGTTCCTCATCCGAATCCGAAAGATAGGGCAATACCGGAATGAAATTTATGCCGGTGAAAAAGCCTCTTTCCCTGCATTTCCTCATGGCCTCCAGTCTCTCCTGCGGCTCCGGCGCTCCAGGTTCGAATATCCCCGCCATTCTTTCATCCAGGGTGGAGATGGAGAATGAAATGATTACTCCCCCCTTCAATCTGCCCCTTAGATCCCGGGGCAGAATGGCGCTCCTGTCTATCTCTTTCAAAATGTCCAGATCCCTCAAAACAAGCGGGGATTTCGTTACGATATGCACCGGAAACCTGTATTTAAGAACAATCTCAAGGAGTTTTCTCGTCAATTCCAGTTCCTCCTCTATGGGTTGATACGCATCAGTCGAAGACGAAATTAAAATAATCCCATATTCTCCCCGCTCTGCCCTTCTCCCCAGTTGTCTCTCCAGCAATTGTGGAGCATTTATCTTTGCAGACAGGGTTTTCTCCATATTCTCACCGTATTTCGAACCCCGGATATAACAGTAAATGCAGTTAAACGAACAGCCATAATAGGGATTGATCGAATAATCATCCAGAAACCAGTCATCCCGCTTCCTATGCCTGTTGAGAATGGATTTAACCTCTATCACTCTTGCCATTATCAATTCCCCATCAATTGTCTCAATTCATCCTGCTTTTCCTTGGGCAATTTTTTCATTCCGTCTTTAATTATCTGCATGGTATTTCTATCCCCGTCTGCCGCCCATCTCCTCAAAAACTCGAATACGGCTGCCCAATCCTTCTTGCTCACTTCCCTCAAGGCCCATCCGATTGCCTTCCTGACTTCCCTGTCCTCTTCCTCCATTGCATCCCCTATGATTTCCAGACAGGTATCCGCTTCCTCCTCCCTTGCCCGGATATAGGGTGGTATGGTGGCTATCGCCAGTCTTCTAACCCATTTATTACCCGAATGCAACCATCTCCTCAGGATAGCAAGGATTTCATCCCGATTCTGAATTGCCAGATTTACCATGACTCTCAGAGCCATCTGGTCACACGTCTCCCAGTCCTGAATCGTATCTGCCATATCAAGGACAAAGGACTTCGTCGATTCGTATTCCTTCTTCGAAAAAACTCCCAGGGCTCCTATGATTATGAGCCTGACTTCTCTTCCGGAAACAAGGCCCTGGGCCAGAAGTTGCTTTCTGGAATAGGATAATTTCCACAATTCCCTGAAACGATCGAACTTCCATGCCCTTCCGGATAACAATTTCCCCAGTTCCCTGCCTATGGAGACAAGAACAGGCGTCCTGGAGAGATGGAGTTTCTCCGTCCTTTCTCCCGAAAGTCTTTCTGAAAGTATGGATAAAACGTCATCTGAAGTTCCCCTCTCCAGTGCCCGGTAAAGCGATTCCGCTATTTCTCTCTTATCTGCCATAATGCAAACCCTATACATCCAAGTTTAATCCCATTCCTTCTGCCCGATTCGACGAAAATTCTTTCATTGAGCATATGAAGTGAAGGTAAGGACTCCGGGACAATGCTGTTTGCCACAACCTGAACTCACCCCATCCCCACCATCATCATAACCCCGCCGATGGCGTTAATGAGAGTATGGGCAAGCATGATGGGAAATAGCCTCGCCCATCGCAGATAAAGGTATCCGAAAATCAGCCCCAATGCGAAAGTATGGGGAAACAGAAGGGGATTCACATGCCACAGGGCAAAGGCAAAACTGGTGACGAAAAGGAGCCATCCCCTTCCCATCCATGAAAGCCTCTCCATGA
>JAMOUL010000183.1 GCA_027062035.1 Candidatus Aminicenantota bacterium
CCCCGAAAAAACAACCTGGGGAATCAACATGAGGAGATTTATAGCAAGAAAGAATGAAGAAGACCTCTGGACAGCATTCCACAGAAACGAAGGCATATTCCTTGTCTCCAAAGCAGGAATACTCCAGGGAATTGAAGGAATAAAAAAAGGTAAACCATTAAATATCCGTCCCTATCTCCTTTCAGGGCTTCAGGTGGAACCATCTCAACCGGTTGACTATCAATTCCGAACAGGACTTGACCTAAAATACTCCCTGACCCCCTCTTTGACCCTTGATGCCACCATCCATCCTGATTTCGGGCAGGTGGAGGTGGATAGAAAGAGGATCAACCTTACAAGATTCAGTCTTTTCTACCCTGAGAAAAGGGAATTTTTCCTCGAAGGAGCCGGTATCTTTTCATTTGGCATGGAGGAAAGAATCCAACCCCTCTACACAAGGAGAATTGGTCTATCTCCTGAGGGGGAGGAAATTCCAATAATAGGGGGTTTAAGACTAACGGGAAGAACAGGAAGATACGACCTTGGCATTTTTGACATCGAAACCGCAAGAAAGGATTTCTACAGAGAAACCAATTATTTCGCCTTCAGAGTAAAGAGGGAGATTTTGAAAAAATCCTACATCGGGTTTATAACCACAAACAAATATAATGATGGAAGGCATAGCTCCTCCGTCGGAATTGATACTGCACTTTCCTTTTCCAATTTTCTCGGAAACAAAAATCTGGTCATAGGAGGATTTGTAGCAGGAACCTTTGATTCAGAAAACAGGGCTGACAGAAATCTCGCCTATCAGGCTTATGTGGACTATCCAAACAATCTGTTTGATATTTTCTTTTCACATTTCGCAGTCCAGGAAAATTTTAATCCTGAAATGGGTTTTGTATGGAGAAAGGGAATAAATGCTTTTTACTGGCACATAAAAACCAGACCAAGAATTAACAAAATGGGCCTTAAGTTTTTAGTATTCAAAATAAAAAACCGGAGAATTTCTGATTTCTCAGGAAACCTTCTGGAAAACTTTTATGAATTCAGACTTTTTGGTTTTGAATCAAGGGCTGGAGAATCTTTTGAATTTAATTTTCAAACCAGGTATGAACTTCTTGATGAAGATTTTGAAATCTTTAAAGGGATTGTCATCCCACAGGGTGAATATCGGGAAAAAAAGCTTGAAATTCAGTTTGGAACAAGTGAGTCCAGAACAGTCTCCGGATGGATTTTTTACAACTGGGGAGATTTTTATACGGGAAAAAGAAAGGAATTAGTTCTTGCCGGAAGAATTAAAATTTCAAAAATTTTCTCTTTGAATTTTAATTATCTTTTCAACAATATAATCCTCGAAAATGGAAAATTCAAAACCTATGAACCCGCTGTCTGGGTAAACTTCAATCCTACCACCACCTTTTTCACTTCTGCCTTCATCCAATACAATAACGAAGATAACGAAATAATCGCCAACATTCGAATTCACTTTATACCCAGAGCGAAAAGTCACATTTATCTTGTATACAATGAGGTATTGGGAACCGACGGAACTATTTCATCGAAGCGAAGAACCATACTCTTTAAAATTGCGTATAATTTCTAAAATTTTCATCGTTTCTTCATCTTAACCTGTTAAAGTATTAACAGGAAAGAAAGGAGGTTAACATGAGGATTCATCGATTTTTTTCGGGTCTTCTGATTTTATTTTTATTTTCAGGGCTTTCCTTTGGGCAAAAACTCTTCATTGACTTCGAAAAATATGAGACAGGAAGATTTCCCACGGACTTTATAAGTACTTTTACAGGAAACGGAATCCCGGGGATCTGGAAAATAAAGGAAGATGAAACAGCACCCTCTCCCTCAAAGGTAATGGCACAGCTGTCATCGCGGAACTTTGGATATCATTTTAATCTCGCAGTGGTAAAGAACACCAATTTTTCAAACCTCAAACTTTCAGTTTATTTCAAGGCGATTAGAGGCAAAGAGGACAGGGGTGGAGGACCGGTCTGGAGATATCTGGATGCCAATAACTATTACATCGCCCGTGCAAATCCCCTCGAAAACAATTTCAGGGTCTACAAAGTAGTGGGTGGAATAAGGAGGATGATGGCAACGGTCAACCTCAAAATAACATCTGGAAAATGGCACAGAATAGACATAGAAAACATTGAAAACGAGATAAAATGCTATTACGATGGAAAATTATATCTTAACGTAAAGGACAACACGTTTAAATCAGGAAAGGTGGGACTCTGGACAAAAGCTGATGCCGTAACTTATTTTGATAATTTAAACGTGGAAGAAATAAGATAATTTTTAAATTAATTTAATTAATAA
>JAMOUL010000184.1 GCA_027062035.1 Candidatus Aminicenantota bacterium
TCCCCTTCCGGAGAAAGAGGCTGTAGATATAGCAATTCAGATAGCATCTGGCCTTTCGAAGGCGCATAAAAAGGGAATTGTTCACCGGGATATAAAACCTGCAAACATAATGGTAACAGATGAGGGTGCAGTAAAAATACTGGATTTCGGAGTGGCAAAATTAAAGGGAAAAAGCGGCATCACCCGTACCGGAACCACCGTTGGCACTGTAGCCTACATGTCTCCTGAACAGGCCCGTGGGGCTGATGTAGACCACAGAACGGATATCTGGGCCCTGGGTGTTGTGCTTTACGAAATGCTTACAGGTAAGCTTCCCTTTAAGGGAGAATACGAGCAGGCTGTTATATATTCTATCCTTAACGAGGAACCTGAGCCTATCTCATCCTTTTTACCCGGAGTATCTTCTGACCTGGAGGCTATAATAAACCACTGCCTTTCGAAGGACCCGTCTCATAGGTTCCAGAGCATGGACGAGCTTATAAACTCACTGAGGGCCTATAAAATTGCAACCCAAACCACTCCTCCAGAAGGAATTGCGCATTACAGAAAAGGAAACCGTAGTCGTGTATTACTTTATTCTGCAGTTTTAACCGTTTTTGTGGGTTTTCTGATAATCTCATTTTTTATTTTCTTGAAGGGAAACCAGCGCAGCTCTTCTGATACTCTTAAACCTGCTCCAGGAACAGGTCGATGGAAAAATTCTATTGCTGTTTTGCCCTTTGAGGATAGAAGTCCTGGCCATGATCAGCAGTATTTCTGCGAAGGCGTAACCGATGATATAATTTCCAAACTTTCAAGGATCAGAGAGCTCAAGGTTATAAACCTCTATTCTGTCCTTCATTACAGAAACACCCGCAAGGACCTTAAAACAATTGGCAGGGAGCTGGGAGTTGCGAATATCCTGAGAGGAAGCATACGCAGAGATAAAAACCTTGTGCGCATAAATGTTCAGCTTGTCAAGGTGGAAGACGGCTTCAACCTGTGGGGAGAGACCTATGATTTCACAATTGACAACATATTTAAGGTACAGGAGGAAGTAGCCACCAGAATTGCAAAGGCTCTTAAAGCAAACTTTACTCCCCGGGCTATAGAGGAATTCAGAGCAAGCAGACCGAGGGATATGCAGTTTTATGAGTATGAGTTGAAGATGAAGAGTTTCCTGAACAACTATCTTATATATTACAGGAAGGAAGACTTCCAGCAAGCAATTAAAATGATAAAAAAAATGATCGAAATAGACCCAAACAATGCCCGTCCTTACGTCTGGCTGTCATGGTGTTATCAGACAGCTTATTCAGCAGGTAATCCGGAATATGTAAAAAAGGTTTCTGAAACAATAAAAAAGGCATATAAATTGAATCCGAATCTTGCAGAGACCAATGCAGGGATAGGATGGTTATCCCTCAAAGCAGGCGATTATGATAGAGCTTTCAGCAGCTATAAAAGAGCCCTTGAGAGCAATCCGAACATTCCTGAAATAAAACACGTAATAGGGTTTAGCTATGTGATAATTGGTTTGTTCCCCATCGGAGCAGAATTCCTCGAAGATGCCCACAGAACAAATCCCCTTTATCTCTACAGCGCAATGGTTCTTGCCCGGGCATACATGAATATGGGGCAGATGGAGAAAGCGGGGATATATTACAAAAAATCCCTTGAGATTGCCCCGGATAATCCGGATTTGAACCTTGAGTATGCGGATTTTCTTCTGAGAATGGGCGAAGTAGAACGCGCATCCTCTTTCATAAAAAAGGCAGAAAAGAAGGGTTCCTTCGTTTATTCACCTTCGTATTATAAAGCTTTGTTGCTGGCGGTACAGGGGAAAAAGGAAGAGGCTCTTTCGCATATGGAAAAGCTCAGACCAGAAATCTATGCCCTGCTGGGAATGAAGGCCCGGGCGATTGAGTATCTGAAGAAATTGAGAAACGATTACAGATATTCCTATCTTGCCTTGCTTTATACCCCATATTTCGATAGCCTCAGGTCTGACCCTGAATTCGAAAAATTCCTCCAGGAGCAGAAGAAAACCTACGAAGAACGAACAAAAAAGTACGGGCATTTATTGAATTTATAAACAAATCTGGATCCTTAATTCACAGGTATATTGATTTTTTATTATCCTTTTTTTATAAAGTAAAATATATGAGGGGGATTATATGAGATTAAAAATAACTCTTGAGACCGGGAAGGATGGGCTTTCCCTTCCAGTACATTACAATCATATATTACAGGGGGTTATCTACAGGAATATAGATAGTGTGCTTTCCACATGGTTTCACGAAAAGGGATTTTATTATGGAAAACGAG
>JAMOUL010000185.1 GCA_027062035.1 Candidatus Aminicenantota bacterium
TATAAACCACGAGCTTACGCACATCTTCGAGTTTTATATTCTATATGAGGGATTATCTCCCTCAGCCATTTTTAGAATCCAGGTACCCCTGTGGATGATGGAGGGATTTGCAGAATTTGCCACAGGAGACTGGGAACCTTTCCCACTGGTTACGGTGGTTGATGCTGTGGCAAACGATACGGTTCCCCGGCTTTCGAGATATGGAGACCTTGTAGGAGGCCAGGGCAGGATTCCCTACGATTTTGGCCACGCAATGTTTGACTTTATCGAACATAAATATGGTCTGACAGGGGTAAGGAAGTTATGGTGGGAGGTAAAAAAGAATAGAATAATCCGTTATACAAACCCCTTAAAGAGAACTTTTCATATTGAAAGGGAGGTTTTTAATAGCGAATTCAAGCATTTTCTTCGGGTGAAGTATTCTGATTTCTTAAGAAGGGACATGCCTGACGATTATGGGGTCCCCATCTCCCCGAGGTTTCCCTTTGTGTATATCTTCTCCTATCAGATTTCTCCTTCTGGAGAAGTGGCGGCGATCCTCACGGTTAATTACTCCCAGGCAGATTACGATATAATCCTGATTTCAATGAGGGATGGGAAAAAAATTAAAAATATAACTCCAGGGATAACGACAAAATATCAGAAGATCCGTTTTGGGTTTGATCCTGCGGCAGGGAAGGGTATCGCCTGGGATAAAAACGGAGAAAAGATAGCCTTCTTTGGAAAAAGGACAAAGTACTATAGACTTTTTGTGATAGATTCCTTTAAGGGCAGGTTCTTAAAGGAGTTTAAACTCTATAATATATACAATTCCACTTCCCCTGTGTTTACAAAGGACGGTAAGGGACTTGTTTTTGTAGGTTTTCAGGAATCCGTTTCCTACATCTTTTACATTGATCTGGAAACTGGAAAGATTAGAAAAATGTCCCCTGGGAAATATTATATCCGTGAGGTTGCCCTTTCCCCTGACGAAAAACATATAGCCTTCGTAGCCAACATCGGCAAAGAGGAGCACATATTCCTGGCTGATTACCCGGAGATGAAAAATATCAGGCAGATAACCTTCAAAAAGGGAGTCAATATAAATCCCAGCTTTATGAACAACCACGAAATTCTTTTTTCTTCGAACAGGGAGGGTGGATTTGACCTTTACTCTATAGATGTAAACACCGGAGAAGTAAAACGGTACACGCGGGTTTCAACAGGATGTTTCTTCCCTCAGTATAAAAACGGAAAGATCTATTTTACGGGTTATTTCAGGAATAACTTCCGGCTTTATACAATGGAACCAAAGGCCAAGGAAATATATAAGGAGAAAAAGAGGGAGGTTACGGGTATAAAAAGAAGCCTTTTTTCCATTCAGGAAAGCAAGATTCGTCTTAGAAAGGGTATCGGGAAGTTGTCCCCTGATTTTACCCTCCCAATCTCAATTGCTTATTCCACCGATGGCAGGGTTTTCACTTCTGCCTACCTCTCCTTTTCCGACATTTTTTCCGATCATACCCTTTACTTCTATGCGGCTAATGATTACTACTATCAATCCTATGATTTGGGTTACATAAACCAGAAAGGAAGGTTATGGTGGAGGGTAAGGGGATTTCAATATAAGTTGTATTACTTTTTTGGATATTATTACCCCGAATATTATGGTTATGTGCCGAGCATAGTCCTGAGGCGAATAACTGGAGCCGACGCATATTTCTATTATCCCCTTGATCTATATCACAGGTTAGAAGCATCTGTGGGAGCGGTGGAGATAAAGGAAAATACGGGTGTTTTTCTGCCATCGGGAAAATACAATTTCTACTCAGGAAAATTCTTCAATGTAAACCTCAACTTTGTGAGAGAAACCACCCGGTTTAAGGGTTATGGTCCTGTGGCTGGCGACACACTAAGCGTTTATTTTGGAAAGGCCTTTCCTCTGGACTCTGCTGGCCTGGAGAATAAAACCATAAAAATAGATGCAAGAAAATACGTTAATCTGGGAAGGGATTTTCTTCTGGCTTTCAGAACTTATTATTACGGAAGTTTTGGAAAAACCCCATTCTTTGACTGGATCGGCGGAAATAACGAAATAAGAAGTGTGGGTTACAGATCCATAATTGGAACACAAACCTTTTTCTTCAATGCAGAATTCAGATTTCCAATAACATATGCTACCTATACCGCCATAGGCAACATTGGACCTATAAGAGGGGTTATTTTCTTTGATATTGGAGGCGCAAGATATGGCAATTTTCCATTTAAGTTTGCAGAGGGCAGTTTTCCAAATATAAGGCTCGTAGATGCCTTTGCATCTTATGGATATGGCCTGGAGCTTTTCCTTTTCTCGTTTCCCATTCATATCGAATACGTAAAGAGAACTGATTTGAGTTCTGATTTATATTCTGTTTATAATTTCTGGATAGGTTTTGATTTTTGATATTTTTCCACAGGTTGTGGAAATCTTGTGGAAAACTTTGGTTTAGATGAAGGTATGGAAAACGATAATAAACGAAATTGAATCACGGGTTGATCCCTTTACCTTTGAAACATGGTTTAAGCCGCTCGTCTACGTTGGAAAGGTGGGAAACGTCCTATATGTCCGGGCACCAAGCCCGAGCTTCAAAAAGATGTTCCGGGAAAATTTTCCTGACATATTTGAACTTATAATCTCTGAAGCTCTTCAAAAAAAATACGAAGTAAGGCTTTTTCATGAAGAAGAGACTGAAGATGAAAGCAGAAAACAGGACAGGAAAAACGTTTCAATCATGCTCAATCCAAAATATACCTTTGAAAACTTTGTGGTTGCCTCTTCAAACCAATTTGCATATTCTGCAGCACTTGCTGTGGCTAAAACTCCAAGCAGCAGTTATAACCCTCTTTTTATATACGGTGGCGTTGGTCTGGGAAAAACCCATCTTTTAAATGCCATTGGCCATTTCATCATAAAGAACAGGCCGGAACTGATCGTTGTTTATACGACAACAGAAAAATTTATGAATGAAATGGTGGCCTATTTAAGAAATGATAAAATAATTGATTTTAAAGAAAAATACAGAAAAGTTGATGTTCTTCTTATAGACGACATTCAATTTCTTTCAGGAAAGGAACAAACAAAAATACAATTGTTCCACCTGTTCAATACCCTCTATGATGCTCAAAAACAAATTGTGCTTTCCAGCGACAGGCCACCAAAGGATATCGAAGGCCTTGAAGACCGTATACTTTCAAGGTTTGAATGGGGCTTAATTGCCGACATCCAGCCACCTGAACTTGAAACCAGAATTGCGATACTTCTAAAAAAGGCTGAACTTGAGAACTTCCCCATCCCGGAAGATGTAGCTGAATATATTGCCATGAAAATAAAATCAAATGTTAGAAAACTTGAGGGAGCACTTATAAGGCTAAAGGCTCTTTCAACGTTAAAAAAGGAACCTGTTTCAATCACCCTTGCCAGAGAAGCGCTTAGAACCATAGCAGAGGTAAAGGATGATTATGAAAGCAATATTACTGTAAATGTGATAATTGAAAGAGTTGGTGAGGTTTTTGGGGTTGATCCTGATAGAATAAAAACCAAAACAAATATCAGGAGTATAGCTTTACCAAGACAGGTGGCGATGTATCTAAGTAAAAAGATACTGAACCTTTCACTTAAGGAAATCGGCAGTCATTTTGGTGGAAAACATCACACAACGGTGCTTCACTCCATAAACAAAATAGAAGAACTCATGGAAAAGGATGAAAAGCTAAGGAGAAAAATTGAGGAAATTGAAGGGTTTTTCAGATAATTTCAACATCACAAAGTGCGGTTATTACAGGTTTTCCACATTTCAACATATGTATTATTCTTTTTGATAAAAATCTTTATATCTAATAGAATTTTATAAGAATAAAAATAAAGGAGAGTGGAAATGTGGATAATCGTATCTAAAGATAAGCTAATTGAAAGTTTATCTCCTCTTCAAGATGTTGTGGAAAAAAGGATGGTCAATCCAAATCTTTCAAATATTCTCATGGAAGCAAAGGGAAAAGAATTAATAATGAAGGCCACCAACCTTCAGATAGGAATGATAACTTCCACAGAAGCAGATATTAAAGAAGAAGGAACCCTTGGTATAAACGGAAAAAAGCTTTATGAAATAGTTAAATCCTTTTCATCTGAAGAAGTAACAATAAAAACCCTCACACCAACACATTGTGAAGTAAGTGATGGAAAATCTCCTTTTAAGATCCTTTATTCATCACCGGAGGGTTTTCCTGATTTTCCAGAACCCAGATTTGAAATAGAAGGATTCCCCACAAATGTAATGAGGGAATTTATCAGAAAAACCTTTTTCTCAATAAATGTAAAGGACAGCAGGTTTGTAATAAACGGTGTTTTATTTAAGATAGAAGAGAATAAATCAATTATGGTCTCAACAGACGGCCACAGGCTGTCTTATACAGAGACAGAATTTGAAACTTCCCATAAAAAGGAATTTCTCATTCTAAAAACAGTTCTTCAAAAGCTACAGCGGGCAGAAGAAGACACCATTTCAATAGGAGAAGACGAAAGAAATATATTCTTTAAATTCGATGGAAAAATAATGAACGTTTCCAAGGTTGAAGGAAGATTTCCAAATTATCAGGTTGTTTTTCCAGATGAGGTAAATTACGAAATAATCGTTAACAAAACGGCCCTGCTGGAGTCCATAAAAAGAGCATCCATAATAATAGACGAAAGGGTTTCGGGAATAAGTTTTGAAGTTTCAGAGGGAAAGATAACCATAAAATCACTGAATCCGGACCTCGGAGAGTTTAAGGAGGATCTTGAAGCGGATTATAAGGGAGAGAAATTTGAACTTATATTTAACCCGAAGTACCTTATAGAATTTTTAAGTGTTGTGGATTCAGACCTGGTCAAGTTTTATATGAAGGAAATAGGCAAGGCCGTGGTGTTTGAACCACTCAATGAGGAAATAAAACATCTTTATGTTGTGATGCCCATAAGTAAACCATGAAAAAAGCCGCAATTATACTGTTTCTTATCCTGTCTGCAGGATTTATATTAAGAACGGTTTATATAAAGGCTGATGCCCCTCTGAAGATTGTAAATCTTACAAACAGCGGCGGAATATATTTTGATGAGGGTATATACCCACACAATGCAAGGAACAAAATACTTTTCGGTAGGTGGGTTACCGACGAATGGAATCCTATAATCTATAGTTTTATCCTGAATTATCTGTATTATGTGGTATTTCTCCTTTTTGGCATAGGGATCGTACAGATAAAAATTGTCCACGTTGTAATTTCACTTTTCTTTCTCCTTTTTTATTACCTTTCCACCCGGGAAGAATTTGGCCTGCCGGAGGCACTTTTATATACCACAATTCCAGCCTTCAGCTTTGTCTATCTTATTTACAACAGGAACGGACTCGTTGAAAACGTAATGACCCTGCTTTTTATGGTTTCTTTTTACATGTTCCTTCTTTCGTTGAAAAGGGAAAAGTTTAGTTACTGGAACGGATTTTTTGCCTCCCTGGCCTTTATAACAAAATATTATGGAATTTATTTTGTTCTGGCCGACATCATTGCCCTTTTATATGCCCAAAGGGGAAAGAAAAAGAAGTCGATTCTCTTATTTGGCCTTGGTTTTCTAACCACTTTGATCCTGTGGTTTTTCCTGATATTCCTGCCATTTAAGGAAAACTATTTGAAAATAAGTGGAGGATGGACAAAGCTTTCCAGACCGCCATTAACAAAACCCCTTGAATTGCTTTCCAATCTGGACAGGTTTATAGCCTTCAGATATTTTTCCCTTTCTCCCATTCTGCTTGTGCTCGGTATAATTTTCGTGTCCATAGCCATATATAAACTTTTAAGATGGAAGATAAAGCCATCCCAACTATTTGTTCTTTTGTGGCTGCTTATCGGATGTGGGGAGATTGGAATACTTTACTATCATCCTCTGAGATATTTCGTTCCTATTTATCCTGCGTTTTTCCTTGCAGCTGCCTATGCTCTCCACTGGATGTTTTTCTCTGAGGAGAAGTTAGAGCTAAAACCGATCCCTTCAATAATAACCGGCATCATCTTTTTATATCTTATATACAAAGCTCATATATTTCTTTTGAGATATCCCAGGTTCCCTGACTTTCTGATGTTCAAATTTTTCTCGCTGAAGAAGTTCTATGCAACCCCGGTGTTATATATAAATCTGATTCTTGCAGGCCTTCTTCTTTTTGTATTTCTCTATAGGTTGGCCAAACCACTTAAACTCAAGGTAGCAATAATAATATTTGCTTTAATTCCCTCTCTTAACTCACTTTATCTTTTCTACACGCATTTTCTTTCCCACCCGGAATACAAGGTGGAAGGAATGGCTGAATATGTGAAAACCCATTTTTCAAGATCCAACGTTTTCATGGGTCTGGAGGCTCCAAGAATTGTGCTTTACACCCGGATGAAAGTTGTTTTTGCATACAAGGATTGGTATAACGATAAAAACGATCCGTTTAGAAGGTTTAAGGTTACCCACCTGGTGGAGATGAGAAAGTTTCATCAATTGTGGTGGGTGAAAGCGATGTATCCAGAAATATTTAACAATATGGAACTTGTGGCTTCCTTCCCCATCTGGGATACCTCTATAGATATTTACAGAATTAAATGGGAAAACATAAAATAGGAAAACTTGTTGTTCTTGAGGGAATAGACGGCGCAGGAAAATCCACAATAGGAAAGTTCCTCTATGAAGAACTTTCCAGACGTGGCATATCCTGTGTTTTTACGAGAGAGCCCACAGACGGAAGGTATGGTAGGGAATTGAGGGAAAGGATAAAGAAGGGAAACCTCACCCCGCAGGAGGAACTCGACTTGTTTCTAAAGGATAGGGAAGAACATGTTAAAAATTTTATAGTTCCCCAAATGGAAAGGGGAAAGCTTATAATCTGTGATAGATACTATCTGTCGAACTGTGCATACCAGGGCGCAAGAGGTATTGATCCTGAGGAGATTTTGAAAAAGAACAGGAACTTTCCTGCTCCAGATCTGGTAATTTTTCTGGACATAATTCCGGAAAAGGCCCTCGAAAGAAAAAAGAATTTGCTGACTCATTTTGAAAACAGGGATTTTTTGAGAAGGGTAAGGGAGCTTTATCTAAAAATTCTCCCACTGTTTCGATTTGTTAACATAAATGCTTCAAATTCCCTTGGTTTTGTTAAGAAACTTGCGCTGAGTGCCGTACTGGACCTGATAAATGAGGGATAAACTTTTAGACCTCGCCCTTTCGACCATAGAAAAGGTTAAAGGGAAGCATCTTGTTTACAGAGTTTTAAAGCGAAAAAATGGCTCGATAATAATAGGGGAAAGAAAATACAGGGAAAAACCCGTTTATATTATTGCCGTGGGGAAGGCCTCTGTGGAGATGACTTCAGGTGCAAAGGATGTTCTCGGGAATATCATAAAAAAAGGTGTGGTTGTTTCCCCTTATTTTGAGAAGATTGAAGGTGTGGAGGTAATAGAAGGGTCCCATCCTTATCCTGACTTAAAAAGCCTTGAAGCTGGAAAAAGAGTTTTAACCTTTGCAAAGGAACGAAAGAAGGACGAGCTGGTACTTTTTCTGCTTTCAGGAGGAGCTTCAGCGCTGATGGAGGTACCAGCCACCCCCTTTACTCTTGAGGATATTAATAAGATTACCATGTCTTTGCTTATGGGTGGAGCAACAATAGAGGAACTGAACACCGTAAGGCGCCACATATCTTCTATAAAGGGGGGAAGGCTGGCAAAACTCCTGTATCCTGCAGAGGTTGTGACCCTTGCAGTTTCTGATGTGAAATTCGATGTACCCCATGATATTGGCTCGGGTCCAACCGTACCGGACCCCACCACGAAGATAGACGCTGTGGAGGTGCTGAAAAAATTCGAGCTTTTCCCCTATATTGAAAAGCTTGAAGCGCTGGAGGATACCCCAAAGCCAGGTGATCCTGTTTTCAAGAACACATTCTTCAAAGTAATAGGGAATACCCTTGTAGCGTTGAGCTTCCTTAAGGAGGAAGCGGAAAAGCTCGGTATTAAAACCCTTATCCTTACAGCGGAAGAGGATGGGGAGGCGAGGGAGCTTGCGAAGTTTTACGCGAGCATAATTTACGAAATAAAGAGGAGCGGAAATCCGGTTTCACCTCCGGTTCTCCTTATAACCGGAGGCGAACCGACTGTAACAGTAAAGGGGAAGGGAAAGGGCGGCAGGAGCACTGAACTTGCCCTATCTCTTTTAATTGAGCTTGGAGCCTTTCAGGGAAATTTTGCCGTTTTAAGTATGGGAACCGATGGTATAGATGGACCCACCGATGCTGCTGGAGCATACTTTGATAAAAGCATTTATAAAAAGATTGAAGAATTGAATTTAGATCCCGATTATTTTCTGAAAAACAATGATTCCTATACCTTCTTTAAAAAAACAGGTAATTTAATTTTCACAGGTCCCACAGGAACAAACGTAAGGGATATAAGGCTTTTCTACGTGGATTAAAGGGAATAGAATATTATTGTATATTAAGGCATAAGGGGGTGCAGTATGGAAATTAAAAGTGAGGCCTTTCCACACATGGGGAAGATTCCCTCAATTTACACATGCGATGGGGAGGATATATCACCGCCCATTAGCTGGACGAATATTCCGGAGGGGACCAGGTCCCTTGCCCTTATATCCGACGACCCGGACGCTCCGGCAGGAACCTGGGTGCACTGGGTGGTATTTAATATCCCTTCTTCCTGGCAGGGTCTCCCCGAGGGTTTTCCTCCGGTACGGGAAACAGAGGAGGGAATTCGGCAGGGAATAAACGATTTCAGAAAGATCGGATATGGGGGCCCCTGTCCTCCTTCAGGTACCCATCGATATTTTTTCAAACTCTATGCCCTTGATACAGTGCTTTCCCTTGAGCCGGGCTCAACAAAGAATGATTTACTCAGGGCAATGGAGGGACATATTCTTGCCAGAGCAGAGCTTATAGGCCTTTATTCT
>JAMOUL010000186.1 GCA_027062035.1 Candidatus Aminicenantota bacterium
GTAAGATTTTCTTGCCGGTTAAATCTGAGAGCCTGAAATCCTTATTGTGGTGGTCCTTTAATGTAAAATCCGGAGCCTTTTTCCCTATTTCTATCATTTTTACCTCCATAAAAGATTCTATCTGAAAATTATTACTAATTCAATTGTAATTTTTACTTTTTAATTCTATAATACCAGCAGAATGAATATGAAGATCTGGTACCTCAAGGCTTCAGACCTTTTTCGCAACCTTCCAGAAGAGGAATTCAGAAAGATTGACGAGATGGCAACCATGAGGAAGTATCAGAAAGGGGAGACCATATATATCTATCCTGAGGAGCTGAGAAAGGTTTTTCTTATAAAAACTGGCTTTGTGGAAGTTGGCAAAATTGATGACAATGGAGACAAACACATACTTGAAATTCTCGGTCCGAAGGAATTTTTTGGATTTTTAAATATGGGAGGAAGCGACGAAAGCTATGCAAGAACCCTCAGTGAAGTTCTGGTATGTTATTTTGACGAAAAGGAACTTCTGTCTTTACTTAAAAAATTCCCGGAGCTGGCTCTGAATATGATAAAGATTCAGGCCTCACAGATTAAAGAGCTCGAGAGCATGACCGTGTTGAGATCTATAAAAGGGTTAAGATCCCGGATCCTTCATCTTGTCAACTCCCTTTACTGGAAATTCGGGGGTGAAAATGGAGTTATTCCTGTGAATCTTACCCATCAGGATATTGCGGATATCCTGGGATGTTCCAGAGAAACAGTTTCTGTTCTCATGTCACAGCTGAAGGAGGAGGGAGTTTTAGATTATTCAAGGAGAGAACTCAGGATAGTTTCTCCCGATAAATTGAACGAATTTCTCGCGCATTTAGAAAAAAGTGCCTGAATGTTAGAAATCTAACAGAACTGCAAGTTCATCCGTTCTATCCTTTTTCTGTAAGAAAAAATAGGAGGTAAACATGAAGCTAAAAACATTAGCTGTTATTCTGGTTGTATTCGGATTACTGGGTTTTCAGGCCTTTGGAGGCATGATGAACAAGGATACTAAGGTTCTCGCTGATAAATTTCTCAAATCCGTTCCTGAGAATATGATGTATCTGATGCCCGTTAAGTCCCTTATTAATGCTGTAAAGCAGGGGGAAAATAATGTGGTGATCCTGGACATAAGACCGCCGGTCCATTATAACAATGGGCATATTAAAGGAGCCCTTCATATACCAATGCCAATGATAGTGGAGAAAATGGAAATGATTCCTAAGGACAAAAAAATCGCAGTAGTATGCGCTATGGATACCAATTCAGCCTTCGTGGTTTCAGTGCTCAGGATGTTTGGATACAATGCCTGGGTTGTTGATGGCGGAGTACCTGGATGGGTTAAAATGGGTATGCCACTGGAGAAGTAGTACAACCTTATTGGAACCCGCCCTGTGGCGGGTTCCAATAAAAAAAATGAGGTGGTTGATGAATTTAACAGGAAAATGGTGGGTATTTCCTGGATTTGAGATTGAACATTTATTAACAGGTTTTAATCTTCCGGTAAATATCGCCTTTGTCCCTGAGCCGGGTAATGAGCCCGCCCACCTTTTTTGCTTTAATTAAATTACTTCCAGACGTGGGGATACTTTAATCCCGTACCTGTATTGAATAGAATTACCCTTTCGCCATCCTTGATCCAGTTTTGTTCCCTTAAGATTTTAAATGCAGCAAGGGTAGCTCCTCCCTCCGGACAGGCGAAGATTCCCTGAACTTTTGCCATAAGTTTTGTTGCTTCTATGATTTGCTCGTCCGATACTGCTACTGCTGTTCCTTTGCTTTCCCTGAGAATCCTCAGCATAAGGTAGTCCCCCACTGCAGCGGGGACTCTCAGTCCATAGGCAATGGTTTGAGCGCCCTCCCAGAATTCAGCGTGATCCTTTCCTTCCTTGAAGGCCTTTACAATTGGGGCACAACCCGCTGGTTGAACAGTTACCATTCGGGGCCTTTTTCTGCCAATCCATCCCAGTTTTTCCATTTCATCGAAAGCCTTCCACATTCCAATGAGTCCAGTTCCTCCTCCTGTGGGATAAATGATTACATCGGGGATTTCCCAGTTCATCTGCTCTGCAATTTCGTACCCCATGGTTTTTTTGCCTTCAAGTCGATATGGTTCTTTCAGTGTTGACACATCATAACGTCCATATTTTTTCACATCTTCAGAAGCTACCTTTGCACAATCGGTGATTATTCCCTTTATGAGATATATTCTCGCTCCGAAAGCCTTGCACTCCGTCATGAAGGTTGTGGGGGAGTCTTCAGGCATATAGACATGAGCTTTAAGTCCAGCTGCTGCAGCATAAGCACTCATGGCACTGGCAGCATTTCCAGCAGAAGGAATGGATACCTCCTTTATCCCGAGCTCCAGAGCCATGGATATGGCAGTTGCCTGTCCCCTTGATTTAAAGGATCCTGTTGGATTCTGACTTTCATCCTTAATAAAGAGGTACGAGAAATCCAGTTCTTTTTCCAGTTTCTTTGCCCTTATAAGAGGAGTGAAACCCTCTCCAAGGGAGACCCGATTTTCCGATCTTTGAACAGGAAGAAGTTCGTGGTATCTCCATATAGAGGCTTCTCTTCTGCTTATTTCTTCTCTTTTTAATATCTGTCTGGCCCGTTCAAGGTCATATCTGGCCATGAGGGGACCGTTGCATTTTGGACAGGTGTGCCAGGGTTTGTCTGGTTCAAACCTTTCTCCACATTTTACGCATTCAAGATGGGTAAAAAAATTCATTTTTTCCCCCTGAATTTTTTCACCCTAATTATAGCAAAGAAAGGTTATTTAAAGAGATTGGGTAGAACTATTTTTTCTTTCAGGAGTATAATCAAGTAAATAAGTTATAAGGAGTGGGTATGCGCAAAATTATTCAAATCCCCTTTATTTTTCTATTATTGGTATGGTTTAGCTTTGCTTTCAGCGATGCGCGTCTTCTGAGATTCCCTGACATTAACGGAAATCAAATAGTATTCGTTTATGCAGGGGATATATGGACCGTATCCGCCAATGGGGGCGAAGCCAGAAGGTTAACATCCCATGAGGGCCTTGAACTCTTTCCCAAACTTTCCCCTGATGGCAAATGGATAGCCTTCTCAGCTGAATATTCAGGTTCGAGGCAGGTTTACATAATGCCTTCTCAGGGTGGAACTCCCAGACAACTTACCTTCTATAACGACGTGGGTATAATGCCTCCCAGAGGAGGTTTTGACTATATTGTACTTGACTGGACTCCGGATAGTAAAAAGATACTGGTAAGGGCCAACAGAACTCCCTTTGGCAGGAGAATGGGAAAGTACTATCTTGTAAGCATTGAAGGGGGCCTGGAGGAGCCTCTGGAAATTCCTGAGGCAGGCTTTGGAAAATTTTCTCCTGATGCCAGGAAGATAGTTTACACTCCCATATCGAGGGAATTCAGAACATGGAAAAGATACAAAGGAGGAAGGGCCCAGGATGTATGGATTTACGACCTGGAACATCACACTTCTAAAAGATTGACAAAGTTCCCCGGGACAGACCAGCATCCCCTCTGGTATAAGGACAAAATTTACTTTGTTTCTGACAGAGACCTTGTCCTCAATTTTTATTCCTATGATTTAAAAACAGGGAAGATAACTCAGATTACCCACCATAAGGAATACGATGTTCTCTGGCCTTCAGGAAGGGGAGGTCTTGTGGTTTATGAGAACGGAGGCTATATTTATAAACTGAACCTCGATACGGGGAAGACACAAAAACTCACGGTAAGCATAAAATTTGATGATCCTAACCGCCTTCCCTATTTTAAGAACGTTTCAAAATACGTTACCAGATTCGGTTATACCATATCTCCCACAGGGAAAAGGGCAGTATTTGACGCCAGGGGAGACATATTTACCGTTCCAGCCAGGGAAGGAATAACATATAATCTCACAGATTCTCAGGGTATTAGAGAGGAGTATCCCAGATGGTCTCCTGATGGGAAATGGATTGCAATTTATTCTGACAGAACAGGCGAGTACGAAATTTACCTCCTCGATCCCAGGGGTAAAAAGAAACCGGTGCAACTTACAAAAAACAGCAAGATCTGGAGATATCCTGTGGTGTGGTCACCCGATAGCTCCATGCTTCTCTATTCCGACAAAAATCAGCTATTACAATACCTTGATATTAAAACAAGGAAAGTAACAGTAGTTGATAAAGCAAGTCTTTTTGATATTACAGATTACAACTGGTCTCCGGATTCCCGCTGGATTGTATATACAAAGAACGGCAAAAACGGGCTTGCAGCAATATGGGTTTATTCCCTTGATCAGCACAGGAAATATCAACTCACCAATGCCATGTACAATGATTTTTCCCCTGTATTTTCTCAGGATGGTAAATACATATTCTTCCTTTCCGAACGGGATTTCAATATGAACTTCTCCAGTTTTGAATTTGATTTTGTTTACAATAAGGCCACCAGAATATATGCCATGCATCTTACCAGAGAGGTTCCCAGATTGTTTAAAGAAAAGAACGATGAAGAACCAGTTAAGAGTGAGAAAACAGCCAGAAAGAATAGGAAGGCAGAGAAGCCAAAGGTTAACAGGGATGGGAAACTTGTAAAGATAGAGTTCGAGGGAATTAATGAAAGAGTGGTGGCATTTCCATTAAAACCCGGGGATTACTATGGAATCGCAGCTATTAAAGGAGGGATTCTTTACGCAAAGGATGGCGCTCTTTATAAATTCGACCTCTCCAGGAAAAAATCCATGCTAATAATAAAGGGAATAAGAGGAGGAGAAATTTCGGCAGACGGAAAGAAATTTCTTTATAAAGCAGGGAATAAGTATGGCATCATTGATATAACCCCGGGCAAAAAGGTAGGAGACGGTCTGCTCAATATGAGTGATGTAACCATGAAGATAGACCCCGTGAAGGAATGGAATCAGATGTACAGAGATGGCTGGAGGATTTACAGGGATTGGTTCTATGTTAAAAATATGCACGGCGTTGACTGGAACAGGATGTACGAGAAGTACAGAAAGCTCCTTCCCTATGTCAGTCACAGAGCGGACCTGGATTATATTTTTGGCGAGCTGGTTTCTGAGCTTAATGCCGGGCATTGCTATATAAACTGGGGAGATTTCCCCAGGCCCAAAAGGGTGGATACCGGACTTCTTGGAGCAGTTCTTCAGGCAGACAGAAAAGCAGGCAGATATAGAATAGTAAAAATCTTCAAGGGAGAAAACTGGAAGGAGGAGACGAGATCTCCGCTTACAGAGCAGGGAATAGATGTTAAAGAAGGAGATTACCTTATTGCTTTGAATCACCACAACGTAACCCTGAAGGATAATCCTTATAGATTCCTTGAAAACACCGTTGGAAAGAAAATCACCATCACGGTAAATTCTGTACCATCAGAAAAGGGAGCAAGGACTTACTGGATAAAGCCCATAAAGAGCGAGTTGAAGCTGTTCTATCTTGACTGGGTAAATTCCAGGAGAAAGCTTGTTGAAAAGCTTTCCGGTGGAAGGATAGGTTATGTCCATGTTCCGGATACCGCAGTTGAAGGAAACAGGGAGCTATTTAAGGGATTTTACGCCCTTGCAAGGAGTAAAGATGCCCTTATTGTGGACGAAAGATATAACGGCGGAGGCTGGAGCCCTGGCAAGATGATAGAACTTCTTTCAAGGAGAACCGTTAGCTACTGGAGCAGGAGAGGCCTGGATCTCAGACCCGAACCCTTCTTTGCCATGGATGGACCAAAGGCAATGCTGATAAATCATTATTCTTCTTCAGGAGGGGATAACTTCCCATACTGGTTCAGAAAAGCAAAACTGGGACCCATAATTGGTACAAGGTCCTGGGGAGGACTGGTAGGATATGGATGGAGTCCATCCCTGGTGGATGGAGCACATTTCGCCGTTCCTTCTTCCGGTATTGTGGGAACCAACGGAAAATACGTTGTGGAAGGAGTGGGAATATATCCGGACATAGAGGTTTACGATAAGCCGGATGAGGTTGCCAGGGGAAGGGACCCCAGCCTTGAGACAGCGGTGAAATACCTGCTGGAGCAACTCAAAAAGAATCCTCCTAAAAAGGTTAAAAAACCCAGGGACCCGGACCGTTCTAAATGGTACGAAGGGGAAATAAAATAGAAAAATTCCATTAATTCAGAGGGGGAGCGCAAAATTTTATTTGCGTTTCCCCTCTTTTAATTAGATTTATATCTCTTAAAATATAAAGTCCTTTTTGATACTTCGGGCATAAATTTTAAAGTGTTGTTGTACAAGATAACAGATGGGTTTACTTTCCCTGTTTCTTTTTGACTTCACAGGCTATAGAATGTATAAATCTTATATCGAAGTAAAAGAAGGGGCAGATGATTATCAGAGAAGCTACAGAAGACGATAATCAAGCTTTACTGGAGCTTTCCCGTCAAACTCCCATGGAAAGCGGACTTTCTATATTTGTGGATCGTTCTCCAGATTACTTCTATCTTGCCTCCCTTCAGGGTGAGAACCACAGGGTAATAGTGGCTGAGAGAAAGGGCGAGATTATAGGTGCAATAGGATTTTGTTATCGAAAAATAAGGTTGTTTGGAAGGGAGGTTAAAGCTTCATATATAGGTGGAATGAAGGTTACAGAAGCAGGCCGAAGAACCACCGCACTTTACAGGATAATTCGAAGAATATATAAGGAATTAATGGAGGAAGGTGTTGAGATAGGTATGGGCTCCTTTCTCGAAGGAAACGAGAAGGCGAGGAGAATCTTTGAAAAGGGGTTTAACTTTCCTGTATTTCATCCTGTAGCGGTGATAAAGATCCTTCATATAATTCCATTGTGGGGGAAGGGGCGGGAAACCTGTGATATAAGCATTGCAGAATCAAGCGACCTGGATGAGCTCGGGGGACTTTTCCATAAATTTTATAAGAAATATGAACTTATAGAGGACTTCAGCAGAGAAAGGCTGGAGAGCATTCTGGAAAGGAGTAAGGATTTTTCTCTGGAAAACTTTCTCCTTCTGCGGAGGGAAGGACGAATAGTTGCAGCCCTTTCCTTCTGGGACCAGCGCAACTTCAAAAGAACCATCATACGGAGATATGGACCAGGAACGAAAATGCTGTATTACATGTTGAAACCCCTTAAAATATTTCCTCCTGAAGGAGAGCCGCTGAATGTGGTGGAAATAAGGCACATGGTATATGAGGAAGGGCGCTTCGACGATATGAAGAGGCTGCTTTCCTGTTTTCTTCGCAGGATATGGCCAGGGTATAAAGTGGTAAAGGTGGGAGTTGATTCCAGAGACCCTCTTTTGGAGGTGTTTAAGGGTCTTCCAAAGGTGGAAACGAATTTGGTTTTTAGTGTGGCAACAGCAAAGCCAGACCCTGATTTAATAGATAGATTGAGATCTTCTCTAATATGGGAGGACATGACCCTGCATTAGGCTATGAGAGAACTTAAAGATACAATAATAATCTGCAACCCCCTTGCTGGAGGGGGATTGGCCTCAAAGAGGTGGAAGAGATTTCATTCTCTTCTTGAGAGCAAGAAAATAAAAGTGATGTATGAGTTTACAGAATATCAGGGTCATGCTACAGAACTTGCGAGGAAAGCTGTCGATAGGGGATATAAGAGAATAGCTGTTTTTGGTGGTGATGGAACCTTCAACGAGGCAATTCAGGGTGTTATTGAGGAGGACAGTCCTGTACTATCGGACCTCGTCCTTATATTTATGTGTGCAGGAAGCAGTTGTGATTTTGAAAAGGTGTTTAAGACGCAGAAAACCGCGCTGGAAAAGTTATTAAGCGAAGAGGTTTTTAATATAGACCTGTGTCGGGTAAAATGCAGGGGTTTTGAAGGAGAAGAGATAACCCGTTATTTTGTTGCCAATTCAAGTATAGGAGTGATAAGTCATGCCATTGCCGGTTTTAACCAGGGCTCCAGGGTTATAAATTTTCTCAAGAAGGTCAGCGTTGACATGGCTGCCCTTACTGCGGGGGTAAAGGCGCTTGCTTCCTTTAAAACCTTTGAGGGAAGGATCATTTTCGATGATGAAGAAAGGGAGGTGAGGCTCAAGAACCTGACTGTGTTTAAAAGCCCTTACTTCGGGGGCGGGATGAACTACGGGATGGATTCAAGGGCCGATGATGGAGCCCTTCACGTTGCTACCATAGATTCTGTAAGCTCTCTCCGGCTTTTCTCCCTTATCCCCTCTCTTTATACCGGAAAGATCCTGGGTAAGAAACCTGCCTCTTACAGAAAGTGTAAGAGATTTGAGATCCGTTCCGGAGAGAATGTATTTGTGGAAACAGATGGCGAAATTGTGGGATATCTTCCTGCTGAGTATAGCATTTTTCCCAATAGACTCAGGGTAATAGTTTAACTATTATTCTGTGTAGTATTTTATGGCCTTGAGAATAGCATTTTCGCATACCTTGCAATATGGCTTTTTTCCCTTGCTGAACATTATGCAATCCACCATTGGGCGGTACATTCCCCGGGAGACATAACCGGCCCCTTCGAATGCTCCCACTTTGCCTCTGTACCTGCTTTTTTTCATAAATTCCTGTACTTCCCTGTCATGTTTCAGGGAGAGTTCTTCCAGCTCCTTTTCAGCCCTTTTGATTTCCTTCCCGGGAGCTTTCTTTCTGTAAAGTTCTGCTATACGTGCATGAAGCCTGGCACGTACCTTCTGATAGGCCGATTCCATCCTGTCGAATTCGGCCTTGTTCCAGGGGGTCGGGATTTGAATTCCCGGGGTTAAGAGTTCCTTCCATTTTATGTTTTCTGGGTTTAAAAGAGCTGTTATGTTTGGTTCCACAGGTTCTATTCCTTCAGGATAAAATTCGCTGTAGGAAACCGATGCAGAATAATATTCATCGGCCAGACCTGCAAAGGAATGGCCAAACTCATGAAGCATTAGATAATCGGTCCATTTATTGTCAACCGTAAATATGCAGTAAAAATTGTAAATTCCCCCTCCGCCATAGCGA
>JAMOUL010000187.1 GCA_027062035.1 Candidatus Aminicenantota bacterium
TTAAACATAGCAAGGTTGCATTCTATAACCCTGGAGAATCTTACAGGATTTCCCCATATAGGAGCCTTTTATCTTCACGGGGAGGCATCCTATACCCCACAAAGTTTCAAATTTTCTTTACAGAAAAACGGGGGGACAATTACAGGCGAAATAGGAAAAGGCAAACTTTTCTTTTCTGGAGAAGGCCTTGAAATAGATGATTCTGTGGTGAACTTTTCCTTTATGCAAACCGGTAGGAAGGGACAGGTTCGTGTTGAAACCACTTCCTCCGCACTTGAAAAAATGTTCCTTACAGGGAAAAAAATATACAAATATTTCCTTGGCAAGGAACTTTTCCTTCCCGAAGTTACAGGGAAGGGATTCGTGAAGTTTTCATATAATTTTGAGGGTAAAAAATACTCGGGGGAAGGTAGCTTCAGACTTGAAAGCGGGAAGTTCTATGGCTATGAGATACAGAATCTTGAAGGTGGCTGGAGCGATTCTTTAAATATACTGGAGTTTAAGGGTAATTATAGCTGGGAGAGGGGAAGTGGAGAATTCAAGGGTTTTTCATCTGGAGGTGGAGGAGAGATAAAATACAAAGCCTCCGGTCGTATAGAAGATGTTTTAAAGGCAGTGGAATCCGATTTTGACCTTAAGGGTCCCTTCAGTACAGAGGGGGTTTTAAAGTTTAAAGGAGAAAACATTCTGGTGAGGGGTAGTGGTACTCTTGTGGATGGGCTTGTACTTTCCCAGTTCAGGGTTTCCAGGGCAAATGGTGACTATACCTGGGATGGAAATCGTTTTGATATATCATTTTATGGTGATTCCTATGGCGGTATCCTCAAGGGTGCTCTATGGTCTGAGCCACAAAAAGCCCATCTTTCCACGGACGTTGAGGGATTCAAAATTGAGAAAATTATTCCAGGTACTCAGGGAAAGGGCTTTCTTCATGTTATTTCCGACACAGAAGAAGAATTTACCACAACCACATTTTCCGGAAGGATAGAGGGTTTCGGCTATCTGGAGGAAAAAAAGGGGAAGGTGGACTTTACCGGAGTTGTTAAGGGAGAAAAAGAGTCATATCTTTTTATGCATGGAGAGTTGAGTGGAAAGGCTCACTGTCAGGTCAACATAAGAGGGCAGGGTGAGAAAGTAATTGAAGGTAAGGTTAAAGGGGTTTGTGATAGAGCCGGTAACCTGTTACCCTGGCCAGGGAGTTCAATCAAAATTAAGGCAGATGGAAGATTTTCTCTTGGAGAGGACCTGCATTACACTTTAAATATTGATGCCGATGGTCCTATTCTGACTCTTCTCGATTATCCCCAGCCTGTGGAGGATTTTAAGGTAAAGGCACGGCTGAAGGATTTTGACCTTTTTATTGAGAAATTTAAAGGAAAACTGGGGGGAGGGGATATTACCGGTGAGGGGAAGATTTCCTTTACCAGGCCACTAAGGGTATCCATGGCTATGTTCTTCAGAAATTGTCAGTTTTATCCCTATCGGGGAGTGGAAGGCCGGGGATCTGGAGAGATTACGGTGGAAAATGTGGGTAATGGTATAAGAATTGGTGGTGAGATAAATTTAAAAGAGGGTAGCTGGAAAAGAGAATTTGAGGAAACTCTTGAATTTTCCTCCAAGCCTTCGGGACCTGTACCTACATGGATAAGTCGCATTACAATGAATGTAGCTGTAAACTCAGAAAAGGGGGTGCTTGTTGAAAACTCATGGGGCAAATTCGAAGTTTTTCCGGATTTCAGACTTGTGGGTCCTATTACAGAACCTGGACTCCAGGGAGAAGCCACCCTTGGTGGAGGTTATATGTGGGTTGGGGAAAGGAGGTTCATTATAAAGAGGGGGAAGGTATATCTCCCCAGGGCAGTGGAATTTGACCCCTATCTTGACATAGAGGCGGAAACCATTATAAAGAACTACAGGGTTGAAATGAAGATTCAGGGTCTTCTCTCCCATGCTCACATTTCCCTTTCCAGTTCACCGCCTCTTCCCACATATGAGCTTTTTTCCCTGCTGGCAATGGGGGAAAGTTTTAGACGAGGAATTTCCCGTACCCTTTCGTACCAGCTCGGGACATCATCTCTTCTGTCCCAGCAGTTAACCCAGAAGCTTGGAAAAAGGGCCAAGTCATTCCTCGGACTTTCCAGACTTTCTATTAGTCCTTACGTGCTTCCGGGTTCTACCGAACCCCTTGCTCGCCTTACAGCCGAAAAACAGGTGGGTAAAAACCTCACTGTGGTGTATTCCACAAACCTTGCATCTGTAAAACAGGAGATAATAATA
>JAMOUL010000188.1 GCA_027062035.1 Candidatus Aminicenantota bacterium
GCACCCATGAAGGACCAGTGGTGTGTGGGCGCGTATCATTTTAGGCTGGCAGATTAATCTGATTTTCTGCCTTTTTATAAAGGAAACAAACCTGGCTGTTTTGAGATGAAAAATTACAGAGTTTTTTTCCCATAGTTTTTCCGGAATTGTTATTACGCTCACCGAAATACTGATAATTGCAAGAGCAACAAGGATTTCCAGAATGGAAAAACCCCTCATTCTACCTCCACAATTCTATTTTCTGCCCATGCAAGGGTTTCTTCCTGAAAAAGCATTCTTGGATAGTATTGAATCTCCATTCCCTTTCTTTTATGTTTCCAGAGGCCTTCAACCTCCATAGCCTGTATCCCTCCTTCAAATGTCCCTTTTCCTTCAAGTACCACCCTTTTTGCCATGATTTCTCCCATCAGGTGGATGGTGTTCCTTATGACCACCTCTGATTCAGTTGTTGCCGGCTCAAAGAAACCCTGTTCTGCGGAGATGAAAATCAGTTTTGATGACGGGTCAATGGCATTTCCGTAAATTTTTCCAGCGCATATAAGGGTAAGATTAAAGCTGCCTGTAATTTTACAGCTCCCATCTATAACGAGAAACCCGGTGTTTGTGCGCAGTTGTTTTCCTCCGGAAGAAACTTCTATCTCATTTCCTGAACCCCCTATTATCACGTTTCCTTTAACGTATACACCCTTATTTTTCCCTTCTATTATGTAGAAGGGAGGAGAAAGGGGTTGTATCCTTAAGTCTCCGAAAACCCAATGGAGGATTTCCCTGGATGAAGGAAAATTTTCAAGGAGCAGATCAGGAAAAAGGGAGAGGGGAACATTTCCTTTTACATATATGGCCTTCCCCAGAAGAAGTATATTTCCTTCTTTAAAAACCACCATTTTTTCCCTTAATGTGTATTCGTCCCTATTAATTTTCTGTTCATATAAGGGCATTCCCTGGTTGTTTAGCCAGTTCTTCCACCGGCGTAAGAGTTTATTTTTTGCCCTTACCTCAAAAATTGCCCTTTCCCATGGAGCTGATCCCATAATCCGAATGTTTCTACCGCTAATTCCCAGATAATACAGGGAGCTGAGAAGGAATATAGCAGGAAGTACTACAAGATAGATGTTTCCCTTCATTTCCTTTTCCTTAAAGTTGTTATCCCCTCAATTGTAATTCTGAATAACCCTTCGTTTTCCTGAATAAGAAATTCATGGATGCCCTCAGCCAGGGGTTGAGAACTTTTTCCTGTTTTTAAATAAAGGGTGTTACCCCGGAGGAAGAGCTCTTTGTGTCTTAAAGAAAAGAAAAACTTACCGGAGGAGCAGTGGGGAACCAGTTTCCCTTCTACCATAGTATATTTTCCTCTTTTGCCGTGGATTAACCTGCAATTTTTACCCTCTCCTATGCCGACCCCCACTATCCTGTAATATTCCCATCCCCTGGTAGATTTTTTTAAAAGGCAGGAGTTTTCAACTTCATTTCCAATTATTTCCAGTAAAAGTCTGGGTTTGATTTTTTTCTCGAATTGATTTAGCCGGGTTGAGGCAGAGAAGGCCAGAAGGAGAAGCCCAAAACTGTATGCTGCTAAAAGGGCAAAGATAAGGAGACTGATCATGTGGTCAGCGAGGATAAAGCCTGAGTTCTTCATCCTTCTCCCTCCCCAAACGAAGAAAGATTTTTCTGTTTTTAAGCCTCATAAACAGCTTTTCTCCTTCCCGTTTCCATTTCACCCCTTTGAAATTACCCTTAGGGAAAATTTTTGCCCTTACCAGGGCTTCCGAAAGTTTGATTTCTGCGTTCGCAATTTGAACTTCCCGGAGCATTCTCATTGTAAAAGAAAAAACAAAAAGGGCTATGGCGCTTAAGATTCCCAGTGCTATTATTGCTTCCAGTAGCGATTGTCCCTTATCTTTCCCCGACATCCCTTTTCTTATAGCAAATAGCGTACATTATTACAGAGGTTGTATATGGGACAAGAGCATGTGTCCTGTAAACTATCCTTGACTATTTACCGAATTAATGTTGTAAAATCTCAGGGTGATTCCACAGGAAAAGGTTTTTCTTCAAAGAGCTTTTGAATATCCACAACCTCCCTATTCCCCCGGGGTAAAATATCTGGAGTATCCATTTGAACATCTGTTAGAAGAAGAGAATCAGGTTTATCAGGCAATACGAAACATTCTAAGACAATGGGGATTTAACAGAAAAAAATATAATATGAAGGACTGGAATCCTCTTGGGGACTTATTAAAACCGGGAGACAGGGTGTATGTAAACCCT
>JAMOUL010000189.1 GCA_027062035.1 Candidatus Aminicenantota bacterium
TGCGGAAAAGGCAAGAAATACGGAATAAAGTTCCGTGGAAAGTTTTTTAAAGAAAAATACAGGAAGACCTCCTATTAATGCCATCATGCCTGCTGCAGTACTTCCTAAAATTCCAAGCCAGAATGTGCTCATATCTCTAACAGGATATAAATAAATAAGTGTTTGGACAAATAAAATTTACTGAACCACTATTTTTATGCTTCTGAAAATAACGAGCCTCAGTTTTCCCTTAAAGACTCTATAAACTCTTATTTCAAGGATTCCGTTGTCTGCCTTTACCGTGGTTTTATAAAGCTCTTCGTTTTCCGGAATCCATTCTTCATTTATTTTTTTACCGTTGAAGTAGGTTCTTATCAGATAAGGTCCGCCCTTAAGCACTTTTATATTTATACCCAGATTGTAATATTTTCCCTTCTTTAACTTTTCCTTGGTGGCAGTGCCTTCTTCTATGTCTTTGAACGCTCCTATTTTTATTTGTATTGGATTCTCTATAACCTGGAAGTTGACTATATCACTGTAGTACATTGGAACCCCATCCTGGTTTTCTCCCACTATTTTTATATAGTATTGTCCGGGCGGCAGAGTGAGTTCCTGATATCCGGTATTGTTGAGGATTAGCTTCTTTGCTTTTCCTGTAACCACCTTTTCCGGATTGTTTCCATAAATTAAGACGTATCTGAATATCTGGGGTATTGTGTTCCAGGTTAGTCTGATTTTCTGATTTACAAACAATACGTCTCCATTTTCAGGGGAGGTAATCTCGATCTTATTCTCAAGAGCAGAAACATAATAGTGTATTACCGGAATGGATACATCCAGTTCTGGATAAAGTTGAGGCTGAGTTATCCGGAGAGAGACAGTGTGAAGTCCCGGGTTTATAGCCGGAAGTCCTGAAAGCTTAAGCTCCAGATCTCCTCTGAAGGTTAGATTTCTGTTAAATGAAGCAAAGGGAACATCGTCTATAGTCCAGAAGCCCGTAAGCACACCGCTACCCTCGTATCTTATCCTTGCCTTAACTTTCAGGTTGGTATATTTGAAAGGAACCACTATGTACCCCTTATTATTGTTTTCAAAGAGAAGTTCGATGGAATGGATAGCAAGTCCTATGAAGGCACCTTTACCTGGAGTTACTGTAAGTATGTATGTAAACTGTTTGATATCATCTCCAGCCATATCCGTAACCTTCACAGTATAGACTCCGTGTTTTCTATAAGTATGCTTGATTACAGGAGGGCCCACCGTGGTTATTCCATCTCCAAAATCCCATAATATGTAGCTGGAAGCGAAGTTTTGAGCCTGAAAAACTATGGTCTGACCTGATTTAGGGGTTTGAGGAGTCCAGATTATCTGTCGTGGATCAGGATAAATGGTTATGGTTGTGGAAGCAGAGACCTGAGTAGTGGTAACATTAACGGTTGCCCGTACATTATAAGTTCCAGGGCTTGTGTATGTATGTGAAACTGTGGCGTTGTTAGTTATTATGGTTCCATCCCCGAAGTCCCAGGTTATGGAATAACCTGAAGGCGCATTCACAAGGGTGAAGTATACTGGATACCCTGGCCAGGGTCTAACTGAATACTGAACAGAAATGTAAATGTCAGGAGCGCTTACAATTACTGTTGTACTTTCAGGTGGGGGTGGTGTCAGGACGCACGATCCAGGACTGGCAGTTACTTTATATCCTCCCGGCGAGTTATATACATGGGTAACTGAGTCATTAGGACTGGCTGTTAATGTAGGTGAGCCATCCCCAAAATTCCACACGACGCTACAGCCTGAGTTTGAAAAATAATTGGGATTTGTAAGAGAGAAGGTTATGGTTTGTCCTAC
This sequence comes from Candidatus Aminicenantota bacterium, assembly GCA_027062035.1. GTDB lineage: Bacteria > Acidobacteriota > Aminicenantia > S016-38 > S016-38 > S016-38. Next base: position 1,831 of record JAMOUL010000189.1, read on the forward strand.
CTGAGGGTTTGAGGGGGAATAATTTATCGCCCAGCTTAGGTTTATAATCAAAAATAGAAGTATTATTTTTCTCATTTTTTACCTCCTTTAGAAAGAAATCTCCGCAGATGCAAGTACCTTCCAGTCAGTAGATGTCGTTTCTCCAAAACTGTTCAGTGTGAATTGTCCTTCAATGGAGATAGCGCTTTGGCCCAGTCTTGACCACATCCAGGGAAGAAGAAGCGAGGCCTTTGATGATATCATCAAAGTTCTGGTGTCCGCTGTGCCACCAGGAGTTTTTGTTTGTGAATATGACGAAGTTCCTGAAAGGGCAAATCCCTTTGGGATAAGGGTAAGGTAATAGCTTACAAAGGCTGAAAGGTTTTCTGTTACCTGACCATTGGTATCGGTTTTTATGTAATTAAAAGAAGGGGTGAGCATAAAATAA
>JAMOUL010000190.1 GCA_027062035.1 Candidatus Aminicenantota bacterium
CTATGGGCAAATAGGGAGGCTGGTAAAAATCCTTCCTGGGTAAAGGTATGTCTGGAGCCCCTGGGTACATTTCTATCCAGCTATTTTTTAAAAAGGGGAATATTTTGCGGCTGGAGGGGGTTTACCATTTCCTTTGCCCAGTCATATTATTCTTTTTTAAAATATTTACTTCTGAAGACAGGAGGTTTAGATGAATATTGAGGAAATAATGGAGAGGGCAAGGGCCCGAATTGAAGAGAAGAAAAAACAGGGACTTTTTACTGAGGAGGATATAAGGGACATAGAGGAGATGGAGCTTAAAATCCTGCCTGATGTTTCAGAGGTTCGTTCATTTTACGAATCCCACCTTTTTAAGGAAGATTATACAGAGCCTGGAGGCATAAAAGGCGCTTTGAGGAGACTTTTCAGGGGAAAACTCATAAAAATTTTCTTCTTTTTCATGAGGCCCCTTCTTTCGCCTGAAAGAATAGGTGCCATCATGGACAATATAAAACTCCTCCACAACCTTTCCCACAATCTTGTGGTGGAGCTTTCCCGCCAGCGCATAAAGAATCTGGAACTGGAGGCGAGGGTGAAGTCCCTTGAGGAAAAAACAAAGATCCTTGAAAACAGAATAAGGGCTTACGAGAAGGAATGAAGGTTGCAATAGTAGTTCAGAGATACGGACTGAGAATAGCCGGGGGAGCCGAGTACCACGCCCGGCTTATAGCAGAACACATGAAAAAGCACTGGGATGTGGAGGTGCTTACCACCGATGCCGAAGATTATGTCCGCTGGCGTCGTGGGGATTTTCTAAAGAGGGAAGTCCTCAATGGTATCCCTGTAAGGCGCTTCAGGGTGGAGCGGGAAAGGGATACGGAAAAATTCGGCCTTCTTCAGAGGAAGATAGAGCTGGAGGAACATACTCCTGATGATGAAGAAGAATGGATCGACCAGGAAGGTCCGTATGCCCCTTCCCTTATAGATTACATAGACAAACACCGTAACGATTATGATCTGTTTATATTCTTTTCTTACAGGTATTATCCCTCTTTAAGGGGTATTCCCAGGGTAAGGGAAAAGGCGTTCCTTGTTCCCACAGCAGAACATGACCCTGTGCTTTACTTTAACCTTACAAGGAGGCTCCTGCGACTTCCGGCAGGATACCTGTACAATTCATGGGAAGAAAAGGAACTTATAGAGGGAATTCACGGCGTAAACATCCCCAATGTAGTTGTGGGTGTCGGAATTGAGGGGAGGCAGGTTCAGGGAGGTAAATTTTCCTCCTATGGACCTTACATGCTTTACATAGGAAGAATAGACAGAAACAAGGGGGCATTCAGATTGTTTGAGTATTTTAAACTCTATAAGCGCAGGCATCCCGGGTTGAAGCTCCTTCTTGTGGGAAAACCTGTGATAGAGATTCCCGGGGATCCGGACATAATTCACCTGGGATTTCTTCCTGAACAGGATAAATGGGAGGCCCTTGCTGATGCTCTGTTTCTGGTTAACCCCTCCCATTTTGAAAGCCTTTCTATGATCCTGCTTGAGGCATGGTCCATCTCAAAGCCCGTGCTTGTTTATGCCGGGTGCGAGGTCCTCAAAGGTCAGGTTCAGAGGAGTAACGGCGGCCTTTATTTCAACGATTACTTCGAATTTGAGGAGGCCATTGAGATCCTAAGGAATCAACATGAACTGAGAAAGGCCATGGGGGAGGCAGGGTATAAATACTATTACGATAACTATCGCTGGGAGGTTATAGAGAACAAATATCTGAAGCTGGCAAAGGAGGTTCTGGGGTGAAGGTTCATCAGATGCTACCCACCTTCAGCTATGGAGATGCCATAGGCAACCATACCCTTGCCATACGGGAAATTCTCAGGAAGGCCGGATACGAGTCCGATATCTTCGCATATAACCATGATCCACGCCTTGCAGGAGAGGTTCGCTATTTTGCAGAACTGGAACACGAGATGGGCCCGAAGGATATAATAATTTACCACTATTCACTATCCTCTCCACTTTCTCTACTTTATAAGGAACTGCCCTCCAGAAAGGTGGTTATATATCACAACATAACCCCCCACCACTTTTTCTACGACACCAACGTCGCCCTTGCAAAGGAATGTTACATGGGTAGACGGTTTTTGCCGGATCTTGCCCCCTATACAGACCTTGCCCTTGGTGATTCGTCCTACAATGAAGAGGAATTAAAGGAGGCGGGTTATAAAAATACAGGGGTTTTGCCCATAATAATCGACTTTAAGCGCCTTTCC
>JAMOUL010000191.1 GCA_027062035.1 Candidatus Aminicenantota bacterium
ACCCATCTTTGTGGAGGAAAAGGTTTTCAAGGAAGCTTCCATTGTGGGGACAACAGAAGGGCTACCAGACGGAGAGGACCTCAGAGACTGGCTGGAAAACCTTTCCCCTGACGACCTGGGAAAGTATAAGATGTAAGCCTGAACAATCCCTGAATTAAGCCCTTAAAGAAAGAGAAGGACTTTTCTACCAGGAGATATTTCTTTGTTAAAAAAGCGCCTGGGGGGAGTCGAACCCCCGACCTTCGGCTCCGGAGGCCGACGCTCTATCCAGCTGAGCTACAGGCGCCCATATATAACATAATACCTATTTTTTCTCCTTAGCCCACAGCTCCATAAGCTTGACAATAAGGTCAACTGCCCGCTCCATATCCTGGAGGGAAATCCATTCCTTTCTCGAGTGGAAATTGTGTCCACCGGTAAAGAGATTCGGGGTAAGAAGGCCTTTATATGAGAGCATGGCACCGTCTGTGCCTCCCCTTATGCTTGTGCGTTTGGGCTCTATACCCACTTCCTTTGCTGCCCTTATTGCAAGGTCCACCACCCTGGGCTCTTCCCTGAGCTTATAGATCATGTTCCTGTACTGTTCCTTTATCTCCAGCTCGATCTTTGCCTTTGGATATTTTTGTTTCACATCGTTAATTATGTTCTGGAGGAGTTTCTCTATCTCCTTCAGCTCTTCCACCTCAAAGGCACGGAATATGAAATTTATCTCCGTATATTCGACATTTCCCTTTATATCGGTTGGATGGAGGTAACCCTCCTTTCCCTCGGTGGTCTCCGGAGAGAGCTTATCCTCGGGCAATCTGGAAATTATTTCTGCAGCTATTTTTATGGAGTTTACGAGCTTACCCTTGGCATATCCAGGATGAACATTAACGCCTGTAATTTTTACCTTTCCGGCATCGGCAGAGAAGGTTTCGTCCTCTATCTCTCCAAGAGCGCCTCCGTCAACGGTGTAGGCGAAGTCCGCAGAGAATTTTTCAAGGTCGAACTTCACCGTGCCCTTTCCTATCTCCTCATCAGGGGTAAAGGCAATTTTTATTTCTGGCCTGGGGATCTCGGGGTGCTGGAGGAGATACTCCACCGCGGTTATTATCTCTGCAATTCCAGCCTTATCGTCTGCACCCAGCAACGTGCTTCCGTCGGTGGTGATTATTGTTTCTCCCACCTTTTTCTTAAGGTCAGGGTTCTCATCCACCTTTATTACAACCCCTTCCCCGAGTTCTATGTCCTTACCATCGTAGTTCTCGTGCACTTGCGGGTTAACATCCTTTCCAGAAACATCAGGAGAAGTGTCCATATGGGCAATAAGTCCTATTCTGTAGGGATTATCCACATTGGAGGGAAGTTTTGAATACACGTACCCGTACTCGTCCATTTCTGCCTCAAGGCCAAGCTGCTTCAATTCCTCCACAAGCATCCTCCCGAGATTCTTCTGTTTCTCTGTGGAAGGTATGGTTTCGGACTCGGGGTCTGACTGTGTATCCACCTTTACATATCTCAAAAAGCGCTCAAGCAACCTTTCGTATTTCATTTCATCCTCCTTACTCAAAGGGTTTGTAAGATAAAGCTTCCTTCAAATTATAGAAGTCACTTCCCTTGGATACAAATCTTATTTTTGTAAGAAGGGTTTCGGGATCAATCAACTCATCGAAGGGTATGCCCTTTATATCGAAGTTGTCGGTCAGGGAGACCATGTGGCCGAACATCTTTCTCTTGTAAAGGATGTAGCCACCATATCCCAGCATTGAACCAAGCACAATATCAAAGCTTATAGGGGGTGCGGAACGGGTCTCGTACCCGATTTGCTTTCCCACAATCTTCTTGCTTTTCCCGGTTCTGTCCCTGTATTTAAGAGCCACCCTCTCTGCAAGGAGCTTTCCTATTTCCGCCGCCCCGTAAATTACGTTCCCGTGCTTGTCCATTTTTTTTGGCCTGAACTCCAGGGGAAGTTTCTCCGCAAGACCCTCGGACACACAAACCACTCCATAGAGTTTATGCTCCCTTTCCCTCTGAAGTATTACCTCAACTATCCTTTCTGCAACGTCATCCACATTAAAATCCTCATCCTGAAAATCCTCTGTGGAGAGCATCATAACAGCCTCTCCAGCTATTCCTGCTGCATATGTTAACCACCCGCTCTTTCTTCCCATTATCTCAACTATGTAATAGGCATCTGTGGCCTCTGCATCGGCCCTCAGATTGAGGAGCAACTTGCTGTACACGTCCACAGCTGTCCAGTAACCAAAGGTCCAGGCAATCCCGAAGTAGTCATTATCTATAGTTTTGGGTATGTGGATTACTGGAAAGCCAAGAAGCCTTAAATAGTTGGCAGTCTTCAGGGTATCGTCGCCCCCTATGGTGAAAAGCACCTCAATGTTCAAATACTTAAGTGCATCTATTATGTTCAGAAGCGGCCGGGCTTTTCTTTCGTCCTTCAGGTCTTCCCTGGATTTTATGTTCTTGCCGGGATTAGCCCTTGAGGTTTTAATAAATATTCCGCTTCCGTGTCTTATCTTTGTCACCTCTGCCCCTAAAAGCCTGTAGTGGTAATCAGGGAGAAGGGAAAGAGGGTCCCTTCTGTTGAATTTTTCCAGAAACTCAAAACCCTTGATAAAACCCACAACAGGGATGTTCTCGTTGAGAAAGCTCAGGGTGAGGGATGAAATAACCGAGTTGGCCGCAGGAGCCGGACCACCAGAAAATATTATCCCCACCTTTTTCCTTTCCATTTTCACCTCCAATTAATTTAAGATATCAGAAGCAAAGGCCTTTTTTCAAGTATAATGGGAAGATGAGCCCTGATTTTCAAAAGGTATATGAAGTTTTAAAAAGGGAATTTGGACCCCAGAAAATACGGAAGCTTCCCCCAATGGATGAACTGGTGCTTACCATATTATCCCAGAACACATCGGATAGAAACAGGGATCTTGCATGGGAAAGGCTCAGGGAGAGGTTTCCGGAAATAGGGGACCTTCTCGGAGCAGACCTTCAGGAACTGGAAGAACTTATCAGGCCCGCTGGATTAAACAGACAGAAGGCAAGGAGAATAAAGGAGGCCCTCCACCTTATAAAGGAGCGATTCGGAGAACTGAAAATACCTCTTAAGGGTCAGGAGCTTTATGATTTTTTGAGATCAATAAAGGGAGTGGGGCCCAAAACAGCAGCGGTTGTGGCTCTTTTTTCCTATGGAGAGCCCTTCTTTCCTGTGGATACCCACATTTTCAGGGTGGCAAAGCGAATCCCGCTGGCTGATGGAAAAACCAGGGAAGAGGTTCAGGATACTCTTACACACCTTGTTCCGGACCATTTAAAAATGGAACTACACCTCCTGCTTATAGAACTGGGTAGAAAATACTGCAGGCCCAGGCCAAAATGTTCCAGCTGTCCCCTCAGGGAATTATGTAAATATAGAAGGAACAGGGAAAGGAAAAACTCCGGATAATCCTTCGAGAAAATATATTTTTATCCCGATCAAAATTTGTTACACCATAAACCCGTGATTAACCCTTGCTTTGTTTCCCCATTATGTAACAGATGAACCTATAAAATTTTTCATTATTGAAATTTTATATGTTGAATTTAAGAAATTTTTGTACTATAATTTTTACGTGAAAGTTAAAACTTTAACGCTTAAGAAAAACCTAATACCTGAGGCAACCATAAGGAGGCTCAGCACCTACCTGAGATGCCTCAGGATCTCTCTGGAAAAGGGTGAAGAAATAGTGTCCTCTCCCCTTCTCGCTGAAAGATGTCATGTTTCCGAATCCCTCATAAGAAGGGACCTCACTTATTTTGGAGAGTTCGGCATAAAGGGTAAAGGCTATAAAACAAAGGAATTAATCGCCGCCATCGAGTACATTCTGGGCATACATACCCCTATAAAGGTTATTCTGCTGGGTTGTGGTAGCCTCGGAAGGGCTGTTTTGAGGCACCTGAAAAAGGTCCCATATTTCGATGTGGTTGCTGCCTTTGACAAGGAAAACAAGAAATGCGGAGAACAATTTAATGGAACAAAAATCTTACATATTTCCCAGCTTAAAGGGGTGGCAGAAAGGGAAAAACCCAGAATGGCGGTGATTGCCATCCCACCTGAGGAACTTCAGGAAGCCATAGATCTTCTCGCAAAGTGCGGTATAAAGGGAATTTTGAGCTTTACCCTCTCCCAGGTAAAGGTGCCGAAAAATGTAACCCTGAATTTCGTGGATATTGCAGCGGAAATGGAATTTCTCTTTTACAAGATAAATCAAAAACAATAAATAAAGGAGGTTATCATGGCAAAAAAATTTGTTCTTGCACTGGTAAGCAGCGGTGCTGAAAAACTTACCGCTGGAGGCATTATTCTGAGCGGAGCCATTGCTCAGGATATGGAGGCAAAGGTATTCCTTCTCATTGGCGGAGCCTATGCTTTCAGAAAGGGTGTTGCAGAAGAACATAAGAAGGTAGGGGAAGCCCACTTTACCACAGAAGAATTTCAGAATGGACTCAAGAAGGCCAACGTACCTCACTGGCTTGAGTTTTACAAAAATGCAAAGGAAATGGGCAACGTTAAGATCTACCTCTGCGGAACAGCAGGAAAGATCTGGAAATCAGCGGACAAGGATGATTTCTACCTGGTGGACGAGGTCTGCGGAATAGGAGAATACATTTCCGCCGCAGAAGAAGCAGACGTAAGCGTGGTACTTTAAGGAGGTTATTATGACTGAAGAGGAACTCAGGAATTTAAAGGCAGATAAGGTAGTGGACGCAAGGGGAACTTCATGCCCTGGCCCTCTGCTGGCAGCTAAAAGGTCCATCGCAGAAGTTCCTGTAGGTGGCGTAATGGAAGTTCTCTCCTCAGACCCTGGAACAAAAAGGGATATTCCCCTCTGGGCAAAGAAGATGGGCTATGAATATCTCGGAACCTTAGAAGAGCCAGGGTACTGGAGGATCTTCGTTAAAAAAACCAAATAACGAAGAAGACCTAAAATGGAAGGCAAAGAAATGGAGGGCGGAGAATTCCGCCCTAAAATCCTGGTTTTCTCAACGAACAGCATTTCTGACCCCGGTATAGACCTGGCAGGAAGTATGCACATGCACTATCCCCCTTCGGTTTACGTAATCCCTCTTCCATGCTCCAGTGGTATAAAGCCGAAATGGATCCTGTACGCCATAGAAAAAGGCTTTGATGGCGTGTTCATAGCAGCGGATGGAACCGATTGCCCCTACCTGACGGATTGTACCGACAGAACAGCAAGGATTGCAGGAGAGGCCCAAAAACTACTGAAGGAGAAAGGATTCAATCCTGTAAGGCTGAAAATGGCTGCAATCTGTTCTGTCTGTGCGGAGCCCTTTGTAAACCACATGGTAAATTTCTTCAACACCCTCAAAAAACTCGGCCCTTCCAGAAAGGGGGAGGTGGAAAATGAAGAAGTTTGATGCCCTTGTTATAGGTAGTGGAATAGCGGGAATGGAGTCCGCCCTCAATCTGGGGGATATGGGTTATAAGGTCCTGCTGGTTGAAAAGGAACCCTCAATCGGGGGAAAAATGATCCTCCTCAGCAAGGTGTTCCCGACCCTGGATTGCGCCAGCTGTATTGCAACCCCAAAGATGGCTTCCACTTCCAATCACCCAAACATAACCGTTTTAAATTACAGCGAGGTCAGGGAAGTACAGCGAATGGAGACCGGAAACTTCAGGGTAAAGGTCTTCAGAAAACCTACCTTTGTTGATCCTGCAAAGTGTACAGGGTGTCAGGAGTGCGAATTCGCGTGTACAGTGGCAGTTCCAGATGAGTACAACTATGGCCTTGTAGCAAGGAGAGCAGCCCACATTGTTTACCCCCAGGCGGTTCCCAAGAAGGCGGTTATTGAATGGGCAGGAACATCCCCATGTATTTCAGCCTGTCCTGCCGGGATCAAAGCCCATGGATACGTTTCTCTGGCAAGGGCAGGAAAATTCGAAGAGGCATTTAATCTCATTATGGAGGATGCTCCCCTTGTCAGTTCCCTTGGAAGAGCATGCTACGCTCCCTGCGAGGATGAATGTACCAGGGGAGAACTGGAAGGACCCCTTCCCATAAGAAGGATTAAGAGATTCATCGCCGATTATTATTACAAGCTTCATCCGGAACCAGAATATGGACCCCCAGAAAAGCAGAAGGACAAAAAAATTGCAATAGTGGGATCTGGACCTGCAGGGCTTACTGCCGCATATTTCCTTGCTCAAAAGGGGTATGGGGTTACCATATATGAGGCTCATGACAAGCCAGGGGGTATGCTCAGATACGCAATCCCGTCTTACAGGTTGCCAAAGAATGAGCTGGACAGGGACATAAAGAACGTCACAGCCCTTGGAGTGGAAATAAAGACAGGGACAAGGATAAATTCGCTTAAACAACTCAAGGAGCAGGGATATGATGCCATCTTCGTTGCTGGTGGAGCCTGGGAACCCCGCACGCTGGGTGTGGAAGGAGAGGACCTCGAAGGAGTGGTAAACTGCATAGACTTCCTGAAGAGGGTAAATAGCGGGGAAAAGATAGACCTGACAGGAAAGACTGTCCTTGTGGTAGGAGGAGGAAACGCAGCCATAGACCCGGCAAGGGTGGCATTGAGACTTGGGGCAAAAAGGGTGATCCTGCAGTACCGCAGAACCCGTGCAGAAATGCCGGCTTTCCCTGAAGAAGTGGAAGCAGCCGAAGAAGAGGGAGTTGAGCTCTGTTTCCTGGCAACCCCCAAAAAGTTCATAGGTGAAGGCGGAAAGGTAAAGGAAGTCATATGCCAGAGAATGAAACTTGGTGAGCCAGACGAAAGCGGCAGGAGAAGACCTGTCCCCATAGAAGGAAGGGAGGATAAGATTCAGGTTGACTATGTAATAGTCTCCATCGGATTAAAACCCTCTACCTCCCCATTCAGAGAAGAAGTGGAGACGAATAGAAACGGAACCATAAAGGTGGACGAAAGAACGCTCCAGACATCTGTTCCTTATGTTTTTGCAGGCGGTGATATTGTTACCGGCCCATTAACCATAGTTTCTGCAATTGGACAGGGAAAAAGAGCCGCCTTTTACATCGATAGGTATCTGGAAGGGGAATCCATGGATGTAGAGTTTGAAACAACCCTCCCCGCAGTATCAAAGGAAGAGGTACTTAAGAGACAGAGAAAGCATACACACATGCCCCCTGTCGAAAGGAGGCTGATACCTGTTAAAGAAAGGATTCAGGACTTCAGGGAAGCAGAACTACCCCTTACTGAGGAAGAGGTAAGGCTTGCGGCAGCACGTTGTCTGGATTGTGGAATATGCTCCCAATGCCACGAATGCGTAAGGGTATGCCCGGCAGATGCCATTGACTTCTCCATGAAGGGTCAGGAATTCGAATTTGAGGTTTCATCTGTAATCGTTTCTACCGGGTTCAAACTTTTCCCTGCCGAGCTCAAACTGAATTACGGATACGGGAGGTACAGGAACGTTATAACCTCCATGCAGATGGACAGACTCCTTTCCCCCACACGACCATACAATACTGTTTTGAGACCATCCGATGGAAAAATTCCGGACAATATAGCTTTTGTTCTCTGTACTGGATCCAGAGACCACACAGTTAGAAACACCATTTGCTCTCAGGTATGCTGTATGTATTCGCTAAAACACGCTCAGCTCCTTATGGGAGCTCTTCCTCTGGCGGACATGACCGTTTATTACATGGATATAAGGGCCTTTGGCAAGGGATATGAAGAGTTCTTCAAGCAGGCCTCTGATATGGGTGTCCAGCTGATAAAGGGCAGGGTTGCGAAAATAGAGGAAAAGGAAAACGGAAACCTGATTCTCCATTATGAGGACATTACAGATGGAGGTGTCAAAAAGACAGCGGAACACGATCTGGTGGTACTTGCAGTGGGATTCCTCCCCAATCCTGAAGTGATGAAGGTATTCAAAGGGGAAGAACTTGAACCGGACAACTTCTATTACATAAAGCAGGTGGATGAGGATTTGAGCCCTGGAAAAACCAGCATTGAAGGTGTATTTGTGGCAGGAACAGCTTCTGGACCAATGGACATCCCGGACTCGGTTCTACACGCTGGAGCAGCCGCAGCCCAGGCGGCAGCTTACATTGAAAAGAAAAGGAGTGGAAAATGAGTGTGAGAATTGGAGTTTATATATGCCACTGTGGCGGGAATATATCTGATTATGTTGACGTTGAGAAGGTTAGAAGGGCCATTGAATCGGAAGAAGGGGTTGTGGTGGCAAAAACCACCATGTTTGTATGCTCAGAGGCGGCGCAGAAGGAAATAATAGAGGACGTAAAGGAAAAGGGCATAGACAGGCTGGTAATTGCTTCCTGTTCCTCAAAACTTCACCTTTACACCTTCCGTGGAGTTGCGGAAAGAGCCGGGTTAAACCCCTATCAATACGTGCAGGTTAACATCAGAGAACAGGACTCATGGGCTCACACCGACGACCCTGAGGGAGCCACGGAAAAGGCGATCCGACTGGTAAGGGCAGGAATAAGAAAGGTCAAGGAGAGCAAGCCCCTCCATCCGATTAGACTGGATACGGTAAAGAAGGTTCTTGTTGTGGGTGCTGGAATTGCAGGGCTGAGGGCAGCCATTACCCTGGCGGATATGGGAATATACGTGTTCGTAATAGAAAAGGAAAAGGAACCTGGAGGCTGGACAGGAAGGTTCGCCCGTATGTACCCTCATGACAGAAACGGGAAAAAGATCGTGGAAGAGCTCCTGAAGGAAGCAAAATCAAGGGAAGAGATAACCATATTTACCGGGGCCGAACTCATGGAAAAATCCGGA
>JAMOUL010000192.1 GCA_027062035.1 Candidatus Aminicenantota bacterium
CTTTAAAAGGTCAACCAGTGTTATCCACCTTTTCCTTCTTTCTTTAAATCCAGGGAACATGTGTCGAATACCGTGCCATGGTGGATCAAGGGAAGTGAGGAGTGTGGTCCACGAAGTAAAGGTTCTTGCCAGAGGCGTAAGCATAAGGGTGAAGTTTACGCCTTCAGAGAATAGCTTATCAATGTTGGGGGTGGTTTTCCTTTTGTATCCGTTATAGTGTATATTGGATGGTCTTAGAGAATCGGAACCAAGGATTAAAACATTGGGCATGGGGGTGGAGGCGGGGTTGCTCAGAGGGGAGATGTGAAATTTTACAATGGAAAGGGCTACCAGTGCAGATATTCCAAGGGCAGCATATATTCTTTTCTTTTTCCAGCCGATGATCAGAAGCAGTCCTGAAAATATGATGTATATCATCCATAGAGGTGTGTAATCCGTGATAAGAATTTGAATGAACTTCAGGATGCCTCCCTTGTTGTAAAGCTGCTCCACAAACATCTGTGGATATAATTTTATGCCCCTTATCCAGTAAAATCCCCAGAGAATTAAATTGAACCCCAGAATGGACAAAGTGTTATTAAGAAGAAGCATCCTGGAGAAAAGGGCTGATATAAAAGCTATAAAAATGTAAAACACCAGAATTTTCAGGTTATAGAGAAGTATGAATTTCCAGAAGTGGGTTACCACATACGTCTGAACCTGTACATTGGTTACCCCCATTATTGAGAATTGTCCATAAAGCACAAAGGACAGGAGAAATAGAATCAGCCAGAAGAGAAGGGAAATCTTGAAACAACGCCTCATTTTTTCATGTACCCCCATTCGATAAGTATGGATTCAAGGCCTTTAAACCCTCTGGCAGAGGAAAACTGAGGGGAATAAACAAAGGAAAGGAGCGGAATTGTGGCTATTGTAAAGCCCTTTCTCCTTTCGAAGAAGTAGGGCACAGAAACCCTCAGTTTTTCCCTTGTGTCGGGGTTCAGAACGATTTTCGTCTCTCCCCAGGGTATTTCCATCTGTGTAAAATTCAATCTTTCCTTGAAGAAATCAATTTCCGGTATTTCTCCATTTTTGAATATGAAATACACATAACCGTTTCCTGTTACTTTTATTTTGTCCTGGTTCTTCTCTACATCTCCCAGGGTACCGGAAACTTCTATGGATGAGAGGGGCGATACTTTGAACGAGCCTTCCTTAACGTTAAACCTTACGAGAAGGACCTCCGGTTCCGTAGGATAAAGAACTGAGAGCTTTTCCCTGAGTTCCTCAGGGGATATTCTTTCCTTTCCCATGATGCGTTTTACGACTGTTCTTTCCCCTTCTATTATCAGTTTCCACCCTTTATAGATGATCCCTTTATCCCTTCTGCCCTCAAGTATTACAGGAGCCTGTGGAGGTTCTTTCCCCTTAAGGATAAATTCCGATAAATCCCTTCCCCTCCAGCTTTCAGGAGGAGTGATGCCTGTGAGGGAAAGAGCTGTTTTCGGGATATCTATTATTGAAATGGGGGTTATGAATCCATGGGGTTTTATTTTCCCCCTCCAGTAAAAGATTATGGGAACCCTTATTTCTTCCTCCAGCAGGGTTTCCCCATGGGGTTGAAGGTCCGGGCGGGTATGGAATCTTTCCCCATGGTCTGCGTTGAGGACTATGAGCGTGTTTTTAATGAGACCAGAGGCTTCAAGCCATTGTAGGAGTTTTCCGATGTATTCGTCGGTATAGGCGGCACATCCCTGGTAGAGGGCAAAGTGGTAATTCCTCAGGAACAAACGCATGGATACCCTATTTACAGGAGGCCTATATGGTCTGTGTGTCTGGTTGAAGTCCAGGAAGAGGAAAAACGGAGTACCCCTGTTTTTTCTGAGCCATCTGGTTGCCTCTTCGAAGATGAGGGGTGACTGGTATCTTTCCCTTTCCATATCCATTACTTCTTCAAAGCCAAAGTCTATGCCAAGAGAGGAGTATCCATGGAGAAAGATGTTGTCTCCGATAGCCTTTGTTCTATAACCATTCTTTTTCAAAATAGAGGGTATGGAGAGGAATTTCCTCTGGTAAAAGATTCTCTTCTCAAGGTCGGAGAGAAAGAAATGCTCCGGACTCAGCCCCATTTCCCTGTTATATCTGGCAAAGAACTGGTGAACGTTGGAGGGTCGGGTCCAGTTTCCATTTGAATAGGCATTTTTGAAATATGCCCCCTCTGAAGCCAGCTTATCTATATTGGGCAAAACTCC
>JAMOUL010000193.1 GCA_027062035.1 Candidatus Aminicenantota bacterium
TTCAAATATTCTCACACCTGATTTAACAATTTCAAGAGACGACTTTATAGCCTCAGCAAGGGATTTCAGCTCAATTGGCTTTTCCATGTACTTCACTGCCCCACGCCTTTGGGCTTCGCTTTTCACCTTAGGAGTTCCAAATGCAGTAATAAAGATAACCGCTGTACGGGGATAATTTCTGGAAATTTCGGATAATAATTCCAGGCCCGACATTCCTGGCATTTTCAGATCTGTAATTACAACATCCACCTGGTTCTTTTTTAAAACATCCAGGGCTTCCTCTCCAGTAGTAGCAGCAAGAAGGTCAGTCTCTGGAAGATAAAATTTCAATCCTTCCTGTACACTTAATAAAAAGTTGGTATCATCATCTACAATCAATACTTTTCCCATGGCAAAATTATATCATGCAATGGGGAGTTCTATAAAAACCTCTGTCCATGCATCTTCCTCACTCTCTATCCAGGTTCTTCCCCCCATCAACTCAACCATCTTTCTCACCTGAAACAGTCCAACTCCCTCTCCCCCTCTTTTGGTGGAAAAGAAAAGATTGTAGGCCTTTGATAATATCGAATTTGACATTCCCTTCCCGGTATCAAAGAAGGTTATCAGAACTTTATCATCCTGGACTTTAACCTTAACCTCTATCATCTTTCTTTCCCTGCCGGTAAGAGCTTCTATGGAATTCTCCAGGAGAACAAGCAATATGGAAAATAACCAGTCTGGATTAGCATAAACGTATATATCATCTGGTTCCAGTTCGAATAGAAAATCTATACCCAGATAAAGACACCTTTGCTGGGCCCTGCTTATAAATTCAGTTACTATCTCTTTAAGGTTAAATCGCCTGAAATCCTCTTTTTTAAGATACGAAAGGCTCCTTAGATGTTTCAATAATCTCTCAAGGCGCTGAGCATCATCATATACCCTCTGTATGTATTCCCTTTTTTTCTCTTCGGGGATTTTGTCATAAAAATCCCTCAAGACCTGCAGGGAAACCTTCATGGCATTTACAGCATTTCCAAGGCTATGTCTTATCATAAGGATAAGCTCTTCGGAGGGCTCCTCCCTTATCTCAAAAATTGATACTATATAGCCTTCGCTTATCCTTCTATAAATAGCCAGCTGGCTTTTTCCCCTGAGGTTAAATTTAAACATCCCCTCCTCTTCGTTCATCTGACAATCAGGATTTTCACTTACCTTTCCACAGATGATTTCCCAGTAAGGTCTCCCGATTACATCCTCCAGCGATATTCCAGAAAGTGCAGGCTCATTAGCGTAAACTATTTTCTTTTCCTCGTCGAGGATAAAAACTTTATAGGGAAGGTGGTCCAGGATGTATTGACATCTGTTTTCCATTTTTGTCGAATTATTGGAATCTTTTGAATCCATATATGAAATATACCACATATAATGGCATAATATTGCTATGTATATTTATTCTGTTCTACTAAGCGGGTTCAAGTCCTTTCCATCACGTACTACAATAAAACTCCATCCAGGGCTTACCGCCATAATTGGACCCAATGGTGCAGGAAAAAGTAATATCGTGGACGCAATCCTCTGGGCAATGGGAGAAGGTAAGGGCTCTATTCTTAGAACTGACACCATGGGAGATGTCATATTCAAGGGATCAAAGACGAGAGCTCCCCTGGCTCGAGCTGAGGTGCAGCTTACATTTATAGAAGGTGAGGAAAGTGTAACACTGGGAAGAAGGGTATATAGAAATGGGGAAAGCGAATTCATGATAAATGGAAGGATTGTAAGGCTGAGGGATCTCCAGGACAAACTATGGGAAATAGGGGTAGAGGCAAGGGAATATGTGGTGATAGAACAGGGACAGGTAGAACAGCTCCTTACAATGTCGCCGGAAGAAAGGATGATATTCATTGAGGCCGCAGCTGGCGTTAGAAAATATAAGGAAAGGAGACGGGAAGCTCTTAGAAAGGTGTGGGATATAGAAAAGGAACTAAGCGTGGTCAAAATGAGGGAAACTGAACTGGAAGAGGCCCATGAAAAACTTCAATCCCAGCTGGAAGTTCTTAATAAATATAGAAAACTCACCATGGAAATCGAAGAATACTACTCCACCCTGCTTTTGAAAAGATGGAAAAAACTACAGGGAAGAACGGAAGAGCTCCATAAGGAAAATGAAAAAATCAGCAAAAAAATAGAAGAGCTGAGAAAAGAGAAGGAAGAACTTCTGGTAGAGGCCAAAAACCTCAGCATGGAAAGAGCAACTGTTCTGGAAGAGATGAACTCTCTGGAGACGGAAAGGAGTAAATTAAAAAACAGGGAAGCTTCTTTAAAACCCAGGATTTTTGATCTGAGGGATAGGGTTACAGGGGCAAGGGAGAAACTTAAATTTCTGGTCCAAAGGGACGAGGAAATAGAAAAGAGAATCGTTTCTATAAATCGCAGTATTAAACAGATAGAAGAGGAGAAGAGGAAAGAAAAGGAAAACTATGCAAAACTCAGTACTGCTCTTAAAAATGTAGAAAATGAACTAAAGGAAGAGGAAGAAAAGGCCCAGATTCTCAAAAAGAACTACCTTTCCATTCTTTCCACACTCAAGGAAAAACAGGCGGTGCTTCAGCAGGAGATAAGAAGAAAAAGGGAAAGGGAAAACAGGATTGAAACCCTCGAAATCGAAAGGGAAAAAATAGAGGAACAGCTAAATGCATTGAAGGAAAGCGTGGAAATACAGCCACTGGAAAAAAAGGTTCAAAACCTGAAGAAGGAAAGGGATTCCCTCGGAGAAGAAATTCAATCATTAAAGAATAAATTATCCGTTCTCCGGGACAGAGAAACCCAGCTTAAAAGAACCATCAGGGTTATAGAAAATACTTTAAAGGGGCAGAGTCTACCCCAACTCGACATAAACATAAAACAGGAATACGCTGACATAGCAGAGATACTCTGGGAGAGGGAAATGAGGAGTACCCCTTATATCAGAGAATCCAGATTAAGTCCCGGGTTCTACCTTCTTCCCAGGGACTGGGAAAAAGAAGAATTTTCCCGTGTATCCGGAGCCAGGGTTAACCTGAGAGACGCACTATGGAGAGAAAATCTGGAGGAAGCAATAAAGACCTGGGAAAAAACCGGCAAGCCAGTAGCATTTCCCCAGGGTGTAATCTTCCCTGAAGGTGTGCTCAGAATAAAAGGAGAAGAGAAGGGCATCCTTTCTCTGAAGATGGAAATGGAAAAGGTAAAGGGAGAGCTAAATAAAACGGTTAAAGAAAAGACCAGCACAGAAGAAAATTTACTGATTCTGGAGAAAAAGTTCAGAAACATAAAGGATGAGCTTCAAAAACTCGAAGGGGAGTTAACAAGGTTAAACAGGGAGCAGCAGCAAAAAAAGGAAAAGGAGGTTAAGCTTCTCGAGAGATTGCATTCAATAGAAATGGAACTTGAATCCCTGAAAAATGAAGAGGAATTTACAGTATCCGAAGATGAAATAGAAGAACTCAAGGCAAAGCTTCAGGAGGCGAAATTAAAATCTGACCAGGAAGAAAAAGTGCTTTCCCAAATAAGGGATAAAACAGGAAAAAAGAGAACTGAACTTGCCATATCCAACGAGAAAATAGTAAGGGCAGAGAGAGAGCTGGAACGCCTCAATAGAAGCCTTGAAACTGCAAAAAGGGAAAAGGAAAAAAATCTGACAAGGATTTCTCACCTCAGAAAAACTATAGAAGAGGATTCAGCAGAGCTCGAAAGGATAGAATTTGAAGCAGATGAACTCAGAAGCACCCTTGAGGAGGTGGAAGAGAAAATACGAACCCTTCTGAACAAAAGCCAGGAGCTCGAAAAAAGTATTTCAAAGGTGGAAAGGAAATTAAACTACATAAGAAGAAGAGAAGAAGAATTCAGAGCAAGGGTTAAGGACATAGAAATTGAGCTGGCCCAGATAAACGAAAAATTGCTTCATTTAAGGCAGGAAGCAAGGGAAAAAACAGGTAAGGGGATAGAGGACCTTCAACTCTTGCACGATCTGTCAGAAGAAGAACTGGAAGAAGGGATAAGGGTAAGGGAACAGGAGATTGAAACTCTGGAAGACGTTAATTTCGCTGCAGAAAGGGAAGAAAAGGAAATAAGGGAAAAAATAGAATTTCTGAAAGCCCAGAGGCAGGACCTTGAAGAGGCAATTGAAAAGGCAAAGGAAGCTGCGACAGAGATGGAAAAAATCTACAGGGAACGCATAAAGGAAACATTTGAAAAGCTGAGTTATCAATTCTCAGGCCTTTTCGCAACGGTGGTAGAGGACGGAGAAGCAAATATATCCATATCGGACAAGGGTCTTGAAATAGAAGCAAGGTTTACAGGAAAAAAGAAGCAGCCAATTTCTATGCTTTCTGGAGGAGAGAAGGCCCTGTTATCACTGATATTTTACATTTCCCTGTTTAAAATAAAACCAGCACCATTTCTTATACTTGACGAGGTTGACGCTCCCCTTGACATTCCAAACCTTACGAAGTTACTGAAGCTACTGGAAGAACTCAAAAGAGAAACCCAGATAATAGCCATTACCCACAATATAACCACCGCCAGAAGGGCTGATTATATTTATGGTGTAAGCATGCCTGAGGATGGAACCTCAAGGGTCTATTCAGTTTCGGCCAGGGAGCTATTCCATAATGATCTGGAGTAAGGAAAAAATTGCTCAGCGGTACATTAATGCTGTTGAAAACGCCCTGTATTATTTCTTGGAGACCGAATTACAATGAGTGAGAAACAGGCCAGACAGATCATCATTTTCGTATTTCTGATATTTCTGTCCTTTGCCCTGAGGTTCTCGGTAGAAATATACCAGAATCATGGTTTCTTTGATGACGAAGCGGTCTATTACATGATGGCCTATTCCATAGCCTTTGATGGAGATATCGTTTACGGAAAGGAAGACCTTTTAAGGCTATCCCGGAACTACGGTGGCCTTCCCCAGGGAATATTTCTCAAAAAAACGAAAAAAGGTATATTCTTTGCAAAGTCTTACGCTTATCCCCTTGTGGCAGCCCCATTTGTCAGGTTATTCAAAAATAAAGGATTTTTCATCCTGGCAGCCCTTCTTCTCCTGATGGATCTGATGATCATCTTCAAAATTTCAAGAAAGAAATTCTCCCCGAAAATAGCCCTTATCATTTCCCTCTCAGTAATGTTTCTCTCGGTTATGTGGGGTTATTCATTCTGGATCTCATCCGAATTTTTCAATTTTTCCCTTGGAATGCTTATCCTGTACTGGGGTCTGGAAAAGAAAGAATTTAAATATCCTGTATTCGCTGCTATTCTACTGGGTCTCCTTACATTCTCCAAACTGACCAATGCTTTGTTTGCCCTGCCACTGGTGGGGGTAAGATTCTTCAGTTTCAGATGGAAGGAAATCCTTAAAAGTGTGCTTCTCGGCATCGTCTTTGTGACCTCAGTGGGAGGATTTTTCCTGCTGGAAAAGGTCCATACAGGCGAGTGGAATTATATGGGTGGCGAAAGAAGAAGTTTCTATTATCACTTTCCATACGAAAGCAAGAACGTAACCTTCGATAAGGGACACCTTATGAGCACAGAGGATTACTGGGAAAGGTTTTACCTTACACCCAGGGTCTTTTTGCTCAATCTATACTACTTTTTTACAGGAAGGTTCGCAGGTCTTCTTATTTATTTTCTCCCTGCTCTACTTCTGCTAATTGCATTTAGGGGTGGAGAATTGAGACCGTGGATTCTCTTTGTTTCCATTCTTATAGGAATATTCTCTTCCATCGCCCTTATGCCCGACAATTTTATTGGAGGAGGGGGTTGTCTGGGTAACAGATACTTCCCCAATCTATACCCGCTCTTCATCTTTTTAATTCCATCTGTCAGGGAATGGTTTAGAAAACCATTATGGATTGCTCCCTTCTTTTTATATCCCCTTTATCTTGCACCCATACTTTCTTCTGCATTCCCTGCCACCATCGGAAAAATGGGATTCAGGGATTTCTTTCCTGTAGAGTTAACCCAGATAAATTCAATTCCAACAAATATAAATCCCCACGCCTTTCGGGTACCCTACGGAAAAATTTTCATATACCATCTTGACGACAACTTCTGCGGAAGACAGGGAAAATATATATTATTAAAGGGTAATTCAAAGGCGGAAATGGTTCTCGCCTTGCCCCTGGAAACACAAAAGCTCAGATTCTGGCTCAGGGGAAATGGATTGGTTACATTTGAGTTTCAGGGACTCAAAAGGAAATTTCTCCTCTCCGGAGAAAAAAGCTTTGAGTTGCCTGTAAGAGAAGCCACCCGTCTTAAAACCGTAAAACTCGTCCAGCTGAGAATAAAGTCCGGTTTTGCAAGGGAAGTTATAAAGAAAAGGACAAGCTCTTTCTGTGGAGCATGGTTCAGAATTGAGGCCTTTTGATCTAAAAAAACTGGAATTAATTCAAAAAAAGTACGCAGGAAAATTCAAAACTCAAAAAATAGAAGGTGTGGAGATCATAGCAGGAGTTGATTGTCACTACCGGAACGATCAAATTGTCTGTGTGGCTGTAGCAACTGACCTTGAGGGAAATATTCTGAACCGGGTTAAGGTTGAGGGCAAAAACTTCTTCCCGTACATTCCAACTTTTTTTGCCTTCAGGGAAGGACCATGGATGGTGGCTGCTCTAAGGAAATTACTTCCAAAACCCCAGGTTGTTTTCGTGGATGGAAACGGAAGACTTCATCCGAGGAAAGCAGGCCTCGCGGTCTTCGTAGGAGTAAGACTGAATATTCCTACCATTGGATTCTCAAAAAATCCCATGAAAAACCTCCCTGAAAAATGTACAGAAAAGGAAATCATATTAATGGAGGACGGAGCTGCGATATGCAGAAGAGGATGGAAAAAGCCGGTCTTTATTTCCCCGGGTAATTTAATTACCCTCGAAGATGCCATAGATCTCTATCAACAACTGGCAAAAACCAAACTTCCGCCTCCTTTAAAAATCGCTCATTCACAGGCAAAACATTCAATTTCAGCGGTGTATTAAACATTTTATTTATTTGACCGAAGACAGAGGATTTTTATAGACTTGGCTTATGAAAAATAGTCTAAATTCCAGAATATTTTTATTCATCTTCATAATTGCAGCCATTATACGCTTCAGTGGCAGTTTCTCCTATGTGGAAAAAAGAACCCCTGCTGAAGGAAATATTCTATCAAATTCGATCTTCATGTGGGAAAGGAATACTCTCGAGCAAAAGGAATTCGCCTATCCGTCTCTGTATTATTTTGCCTCTTTCACAACCCAGAAGATTGCCTATTATACTCTTTACCTCATGGGGGTTTATCCCCCTGTAGAGGAATTTCTATATTCTGTACATTTCTGGAACAACGTATATGCTACAGGAAGAACTCTATCCATCATTTTTACCCTCCTGATTTTCATTTTCCTTTTCAAACTTGCAAGGGATGAATTCGACGAAACCACCGGTGTAATAGCCAGTCTATTTCTGGCATTTTCCTATATAGATGTGATAAATTCCAGGCTTGCAAAACCGGATAGTCTGGCAAACCTTATGGTATTTTTATCAGTTTTTATGAGCATCAAATACTTTAAAGAAAGAAAATCAAAATTTATGTACCTTGCTTCTTTATTTATAGGTCTTTCAGTATCGTCAAAATATTTCTTTATTTCGGCTGTGCCTCTCTGCCTGGCAATCATATTAAACCAGGACAGGTTTTCAAAAAAAATAAAAAATCTCTTCATTGCTGGCGGACTATCCATCCTCTTCTTCATATTCACATGTCCCTACTGTATAATAGATTATCGGGAGGTTATCAAAACCTTTACAGGAGCCCAGAATTTTGTAGGTGGATATATAGTTCCAGTTCATAATACATACATCCTGGTTTTCAAGGATCTGCTCCACTATACAGGTTATGCTCCCTTTTTCCTCTTCCTTGCAGGAGCGGTAATTGCTTTCAAGAAAAGATGGAAAACACACACAATTTTACTGTCCTTCTTCGCTGTATATATCTTCATGCTATGCATTTCAAAGGTATATGGAGCAAGATATCTGGTCTATCTTTTACCGTATATCTCGCTCTATGCGGCTTATGCTCTTGTACAGGTTTTCCGCAAAAGAGCTATTGTCCTTCCCCTTGCCTTTCTTCTTGTCTTGCCAACGGCCATACCCTCCATAAAAGCTGTGTCATGGCTCTCTCAGGGGAACACAAATATAGAGATAATGAACGATTTTATTGAAAATAGCCTGCCGGAGTCAAAGTTGATCGTTTCCTACCATGCTTACAGATTGACTGGGAGAAAATATATAAACTACCCAAAATTCGTTTCCAGCTTTAAAAAACCAATGTTCTTTATATTCGGCTTTTACGAAGATTATTTTTGCTGGAAGAACAGCAAATACCTCCCATGGTGCAGAACCCTCAATCAAAAACTTGCCAATTATAATCCTGTAATAGTTTTAAAAAAACACAACATACCTGAATATGTTTTTGATTATCCGCTGACCCTTTACAAAAAGAACTTTCCGCCAGAATCCCCAACCTATCTTTATCCGGCACTTGTAAAGCTGATGGGTAATTCCAATTTCATGTTTCCCGGAAATTTTTACGTTAAGGATACTGAGTTCGTTTCTCTTATACCCTACAGATCTTACAGTAAAAAATACTTTTCAAACGGAACAGGGGAAATATGTGTTATGGTTCAGAAAAAATCTTCGGGAACTTATAATGTAATAATGCCCTCAGGAAAAAG
>JAMOUL010000194.1 GCA_027062035.1 Candidatus Aminicenantota bacterium
GGGAGGTTAATCTTCTGGCCACTCCCCCATTCTCACTGACGATCCAGAGGTCCCCTCCATAGGAAAAGGCAATTTTCCCATGGCTTATAGCAGGGAACCTCATAACTCTCCCTTCAATGGCAAAAAGGGATAGGGTTACAAGTAAAAATGCAAAGGAAAGGCTTAGAACTTTTTTCATAATATCCCTCCTTTATAAATTCCCATTTTTATTTTACGAAAAATACGGGTTTTTCGTTTTATTTTACTACTGGAAAATTCTCCTGTTCCCAGCCTTTCATTCCGTATTTCATGGTTACAGCTTTATAACCGAGAAGATTAAGAACGACATTTGCCATGCTTGCAGAATGTCCGGTTGTGCAGACTATCACTATGGTTTTATCTCTGGGTAATTTTGCAAGGTTTTCTTTCTTTGCGAGTTCTTTAAATGGAATGTTTATTGCCCCTTCAATGTGTCCTCTGGAGAAACTTTCCGGGCTTCTTATATCGACAATAAAAATGTCGCTTACCTCTCCTTTGTCCAGTTTCTCCTTCAACCATGTATTTTTTACCATTCTCCAGTTCTCAGGGGTGGTACTGAGGTAATGGTCAACAGCCTGAAGGATTATCTCTGATTTGTCAATTGAAACCTGCTTCTGTGCCCTGTTTGCGCAACCGCTAAAGATCAAAAGGATTGCCAGAACGGAAACCCACAATTTGCCTTTCATTTTCACCTCCCTTATTTTCCTTGATTTTATTTTATAAAAATAAGGTAAAAAGAAAAAACACAAAAGGGAAAAAATTTTAATTCCAATAATTCTCTGGTAAAATCCGTTAAAATTTAAGGAGGTTTTAATGGGAGGTTTGATTCACAAGTATTTCTCAGTTTCCAGGAGAATAATTTCTTTTTTAATGGCAGTTTTACTCATAATTCCCATGGCTCAGCTCCATGCTGCAAATCAATATAAGAAGGCTTCCAAAATCAAGGTGGAGACTATAAAGGGTGAAAAGTTTGAGGGAAGACTTCTTGCGGTACCTGATGAAACGCTTGTTGTCTGGATGGGAGATGAGAACTATACAGGCTTTCCAGTCAGTTTTGTAAAAACAGCCAGGGTAAAGAAGGGGAAGGTGATGTTCGGTATGTCTATGGGTGGTATAGCTGGCCTTTTCCTGGGGATTATTTTGGTGTCAGTGGTTGTTGGAATTATTGCTGGCACTTCTGTATCCAGCCTTGCAGACCTTTTTGCTTTATTGATTATAGGAAGTGTTGTTATTCTTGGCGCTTTGATAATAGGGGCTATCCTTTTAACCATAGGGATTATTGGCGGAGGACTTTTAGGTTTTCTCTTTGCCTGGAAGAAATTCAATTTTTACAAAATGAACGATGTCCAGAAAAGGAATGCCATTTTAAAGCTGAAGAAGTATTCATTCTACGGTTCTGTTTTGCCTGAAAAGATAAAAGAAAAGTTAAAAGTTTATGGAGAAGAAAAACAGAATATGGAAGTTGCTTTTATTCCCGTTCAATTACCTGATTTTCCAAGAGTCTGGTAAGGATCTCTGAGTTTTAAAGGAAAAAACAAACCTCTGATTTATAGCCAGGGGCATGGTACAGAACAAATAGTTCCATATTGACATCGGGTAAGAAAGCATTATAATAATTTAAGGAGTGGGCGACTAACTCAGCGGTAGAGTGCTACCTTCACACGGTAGTGGTCAGAGGTTCGAATCCTCTGTCGCCCACCATTTATCAATATGAAAAAAATCATTGCCTCACTTTTTTTCATTCCCTTACTTTTTGGCTTTCAGAGATATACCCTTAAAAGTGGAACTCAGGTAATTTATCAGGAAGACCACAGTTATCCGCTTGTTTCTGTAGTTATTTCCATTCAGGCAGGTTCTTCATATGAAAGGCCGGAGGAAAGAGGACTCAGCCATTTTCTTGAGCATATGCTATTCGACGGCACACTGAAGCGTTCCAGGGATGAGCTGGAAAATTCCTTTGCAGAGATTGGCACATACTATAATGCCTTTACCCGTAAGGATCTGGTATCCTTTGAATTTGTTTCCCCGCCTACAGAGATAATCCCCGCCATGAAACTTATAACCGAAATGCTTTTCCTGAGCGCTTTCCCTCCTGAGGAATTCAAGAAGGAAAAGGGAGTGGTATATCAGGAAATTGTGAAGGATTACCTGAATCCCATGGAGGCTTCGGGTTACAGGTTTTACGAAACGTTCCTTGAGGGAACT
>JAMOUL010000195.1 GCA_027062035.1 Candidatus Aminicenantota bacterium
TCAGCGTCAAGCTCTTCTGCCATCGCTGCTATTTCCACTATTTTTCCCTTTCCAACAAGATATGCAGGGTCGTACCTGGGCCTTCTGTGAAGCACCCGTCCCACCACCTCTCCCCCGGCTGAACGAACGAGCTCTTCCAGTTCAGCAAGGGTCTCCTCGGCTTTTCTCCTTTGTTCCCTTCTGTTGTAAATTCCTACAACTATTGTTCTTTCAGTCTTCTCCATTTTTCTCCATTATTTCCACAACCCTATCCACCTCGTGGGGCAAAATCCAGATAATACCGGGTTCCTTTCTCAACCACATCAGCTGTCTCCTGGCGTATTCCTTCGTATTCTTCTTAACCAATCTTCTCGCCTCGTCCAGAGATATTTCCCCCTTAACAAAGGCCAGCACTTCCCTGTATCCTATTGCTTCAAAGGGAGGACAGGTCTCAGGATAACCGAGAGCAAGCAGCTTTCTCACCTCTTCAATAATTCCCTTTCTGAACATTTCCTCCGTTCTTTCCTCTATTCTCTTATATAGTTCATTCCTATCCCTCTTTATACCTATTTTTACGAATTTCCATCCCTCAAGAGGGGATCTGGTAAGGGCAAAATTTTCTGTCATGTTTTTTCCTGAAAGATAAAATACTTCCATCAACCGCACCATTCTTCTCACATCATTTCCACCTATTTTAACGTAGTAATCGGGGTCAAGTTCCATTGTTCTCTTCCACAGTTCCCGGGTATGTTCCTTCCACCTGTGCCTGAAACCCTCACCGGCAGCTCCTACAGGAAAAAGTCCCTTTTCCAGCGCTCTGAGGTAAAGAAATGTTCCTCCAACAATTATGGGAAGTTTTCCCCGGGAGGTTATCTCCTTGATTTTTTCAGAAGCGACTCTGGCATATTCCGCAGCAGAGAACCTTCTGCAATTGGAGATTATATCTATCAAATGGTGAGGAACTTCCTGCCTTATCTCATGAGAAACCTTGTCAGCTCCTATGTCAAATCCTCTGTATAGCTGAACAGAATCACAATTTATTATTTCCCCATTCAAACGTCTGGCGAGCTCTATAGAAAGATCAGATTTTCCTGAACCTGTGGGTCCAAGTATAGCCAGAACCTTCTTCATTCAGTATGGGAATTTATCTTCTGCTGGATTCTGGATAGTATTTTCATGTTTATATAATGCAGGATGTTTACCACATCTTTCCTGAACTTTGTAACATACTTGGAAAGATGATTTTCCTGCTCTCCCTTTTTTCTGAGTTTGTACTCAAACTCCCTCACCTCATCGTGTAATTCCACCAGCATGTGTTTCACTTCCATGTAGTTCATGGTAGCCTGACGAAGTTCTTCAAGAGAAGCTCTGTCCATATCCAGTTCAACCTTATTATCTTCCCAGGATATAAGACTCTCACCAACAAGTTCTCCTATCTCCACCATGTAATCCTTCACAAGGGGATTGGTCAGGCCGAACTCCTTTGCCTTGTCCTTTATGTATTCAAACTCTCTATCAAGGTAAGGTATAAAATCATTAAGGCCAAAATAACGCCTTTTCTCCGTAAGATAAAAGAAATCATGGCCGACATAAAGTTTATCATCATAATTGGAAACAATGTCCTTAACGTCGTGTGTATAAAATTTAAGCCTGTATCCTCCCCTGGCCCATTGTTCAGAAAAACGACACAGAAGAAAATAATCATTTTGTTCTATAAAATAACTATTGGCTTCAAGAATAGCTGTATATTTTATTAAGCTTTCAACAATAAGTTTTCTAACCCTGTTCAGTTCCGTCTCCCTCCTGGCAATTTCCCTTTCCACATCGGCATTTTTATCAGGGTAAATGATGCTCAGGGATGGGGATAGCATATATAGAGTCCTTTTGACAGGAATTTCAAGATAGAGGTTAAAAAAGACATTTTCCTGAAATGGATCCAGAAGAAATCCTTCAGGTTGTTTTTCGAGCCCTGTCAGATGTTCAAGTAGTTCTATCCTCATCTACTCTATTTTAGCAAATTTCCCTGAAAAAGGGAACTGAAGCCCCGTAAGTCCATCAGCACAACAATAATCTTCGAATATTTTAAGAGACACAAAAAATTAAAAGGTTTAAAATATCTTATGTAGCAATAACAAAGTTGAATTAAAAAAGGAGGATATTATGAAACTAACATTAAGGATGATGGTCTTTGTACTTCTTATTATGGGTGTGGTTTATGGTCAGAATGAACTTAAATTTAACTTC
>JAMOUL010000196.1 GCA_027062035.1 Candidatus Aminicenantota bacterium
GAATTCCTTATAAATGCTCAGGGAGAAGACGTTGTGGCAGGTATACGTACTCCCATGCATATAACTGAGTTACGGAACGTTCTCCCGGAAGTTTACGACCAGCTGATGGAAATAGCTCAGAAGCTGGAAAAACATTACAGGGATATGCAGGACTTTGAGTTTACAGTTGAGAGAGGAAAGCTTTACATGCTTCAGACCAGGACAGGAAAGAGGACAGGGATGGCTGCTTTAAGAATAGCAGTGGATATGGTGGATGAGGGACTCATCACAGAAAAGGAAGCTGTTCTCAGGGTGGAACCCTCGGCACTTGAACAGGTACTTCACCCGATGTTTGACCCTGTTGAGCGCGCAAAGCATGAGCCAGTTGCCAAAGGGCTCAATGCGTCTCCTGGAGCGGCATCTGGAAGAGCAGTATTTACCCCGGAAGATGCTGTTGAGTGGACCAAGAGAGGGGAGAAGGTAATACTTGTGAGACCAGAAACCTCTCCGGATGATATAGCGGGGATGAGTGTGGCCCAGGGAATCCTTACCTCCACAGGAGGGATGACGTCCCACGCAGCTGTTGTGGGGAGACAGATGGGGAAGCCCGCTGTAGTAGGATGCGGGGACATAAAGGTGTATGAGGAGGAGAAAAAATTTGAGGTTAAGGGCAAGACTGTGAAGGAAGGGGACTGGGTGTCCATAGATGGGACCACCGGTGAGGTATTTCTGGCAAAGCTTCCAACTGTACCTTCTGAGATTATCCAGGTTGTGATGGGGAAGATGAAGAAGGAGGAAGCCAAACTATACCCCTATTTTGAGAGGCTCCTTACCTGGGCGGATAAATACAGAAAACTCGGAGTAAGGGCAAATGCCGATACCCCCAGAGATGCAAGGATTGCCAGGGTCTTTGGAGCAGAGGGAATAGGTCTTGCAAGGACAGAGCACATGTTCTTTGCAGAGGAACGTCTTCCATTAATGCAGAAGATGATACTTGCTGAAACAGAGGAGGAGAGGAGAGAGGCCCTTTCCAAGCTTCTGCCAATGCAGAGGGAAGACTTCTATGGACTCCTTAAGGAGATGAAGGGATATGAGGTTACCATAAGACTGCTTGACCCGCCCCTGCACGAGTTCCTTCCCAAGAGGGAAGAGCTTGTTCAGGAAATAGCCAAGAAGAAGAGGGTTCTTGAGGCTATGGAATTTGAAGCAGAACACAGTGAGGATGCAAGGAAAATAGTTGAAGAGCTCGAAGCAGAGCTTGATAAGCTCAATAAGCTCCTTGAGAGGGTGGAGGAACTTCACGAGTTCAACCCCATGCTTGGTCATCGTGGTTGCAGGCTCGGAATTACCTACAACGAGATAACCGAAATGCAGGCAAGAGCCATCTTTGAAGCTGCTGCAAGGCTGATCAAGGAAGGCGAGAAGATCCATCCGGAAGTTATGGTTCCCCTTGTGGGTCACATAAAGGAAATAGAAGATCAAAAGAAGGTTATCGACAGGGTGGCCAGGGAAGTTATGGAAGAGTACGGTGTAAAAATAGACTACAGAGTTGGAACCATGATAGAGGTTCCGAGGGCTGCTCTTACCGCAGATCAGGTTGCTTCGGTGGCTGAATTCTTCTCCTTTGGAACAAATGATCTTACCCAGATGACCTTTGCCCTCAGCCGTGACGATGCCGGAAAATTCCTTAACATTTATCTGGATAAGGGAATCTGGCCAAAGGATCCGTTCCAGACCCTTGACAGGGATGGTGTTGGTACCCTTATGAAGATAGGAGTGGAAAAGGGTAGA
This sequence comes from Candidatus Aminicenantota bacterium, assembly GCA_027062035.1. Lineage (GTDB taxonomy): Bacteria > Acidobacteriota > Aminicenantia > S016-38 > S016-38 > S016-38. Next base: position 1,771 of record JAMOUL010000196.1, read on the forward strand.
GCAACAAGACCGGACCTCAAGATAGGAATCTGCGGTGAGCATGGAGGAGATCCTGATTCCATAGATTTCTGCCACGAAATAGGGCTGGATTATGTAAGTGCTTCCCCCTATAGGATTCCTGTTGCAAGGCTTGCCGCCGCAAGGGCTGTTCTCGTAAGAGAAAACTAATTTCATATAGAACAGCGGGAAGGGATTTCCCCTTCCCGCTGATTTTATCAGCTCAAACCTCTCCCTTTCCTTTTATTTTTCCCCTATTGAAAGTTTCCCCTTCAAAAATTTTCAAAAAATCTTTGAAATTTTTCCAGGATGTTCTTACAATATATTGTAGTGTTGTTTTGATTTAACACTATATTTTGAGGAGGTTGGGATAATGAAATGGCTCGTAAGAAAGCGGGATGGGGATATTGTTGACTATGATCGAAAAAGAATTGAGTTTGCGATTTTCCGGGCGATGAAGGCTACGGGGGTGGAGGGGAACCATGTGGAAGTTGCCCTGGATGTTGAAAAACATCTTTATGAAAAGTTTTTTATTAGGGGAAACATCCCTCACGTGGAGGAAATACAGGATCTTGTTGAACGTGCCCTTATGAGAATGGGGTATGAAGAGGTTGCCAAGGCTTATATTCTGTACAGACAGAAACGTGCTGAGACAAGGGAACTTTCCGCTCTTCTTTCCTCTGCGGAGGAAATAGTGGACAAATATCTCAACAGAGAGGACTGGAGGGTGAGGGAGAATTCAAATATGAGTTATTCCCTTCAGGGCCTTAATTTCCACATTTCTTCTTCTGTGACCGCCAGATACTGGCTTAACAGGATCTATACCGAACCAATAAGAAAGGCACATTTTGAAGGTGATTTTCACATACATGACCTGGGAATCCTTGCTCCTTATTGTGTGGGGTGGGACCTGAAGGAGTTGCTCCTCAGGGGATTTGGAGGTGTGCCAGGGAAGGTTGAAGCATCCCCGGCAAAACACTTCAGAACAGCCCTTGGACAGGTGGTGAATTTCTTCTATACCCTTCAGGGAGAAGCTGCAGGGGCTCAGGCCTTTTCAAATTTCGATACCTATCTTGCTCCTTTCATAAGATACGATGGACTTTCTTATGATCAGGTGAAACAGGCCATGCAGGAGTTCCTTTTCAATGTTAATGTGCCCACCAGGGTGGGTTTCCAGACACCCTTTTCCAATATCACCATGGACCTGAAGGTTCCGGAACACATGGCTCATGAAAGGGTAATTATCGGAGGAAGAGAAAGGGAGAGCTATTACGGAGAATTCCAGAAGGAAGTTGATATGATAAACAGGGCATATGCTGAGCTTATGATGGCAGGGGATGCAAAGGGCAAGATCTTCACCTTTCCCATACCCACCTACAACATAACAAAGGATTTTGACTGGGAAAACGAAGCCCTGAGACCCATATGGGAAATGACCGGTAAATATGGAGTGCCTTATTTCTCCAATTTTGTAAACTCTGATATGAAGCCAGAGGATGCCAGGTCCATGTGTTGCAGACTCCGGCTGGATACCAGAGAGCTTAAAAAGAGGGGTGGGGGACTATTCGGAGCCAACCCTCTTACCGGTTCCATAGGGGTGGTTACAATAAATATGCCCCGAATTGCTTATCTGTCAAAGGACAGGGATGAGTTTATTCAGAGGCTTGAGTCCATTATGGAAATTGCCCGGGACAGCCTTGAGATAAAAAGAAAGGTGGTGGAAAATCTTACCGATAAAGGACTATTTCCCTATTCCAGAATATACCTGGATTCCATCAGGAAACTGGAAGGGAGATACTGGGCCAATCATTTTTCCACCATTGGCCTTATCGGGATGAACGAGGCAGCTTTAAACCTTCTCGGAGTCAGTATAACTGACCCGGAGGCAAGAAGCTGGGCTATAGAGGTTCTGGAATTCATGAGAAACAAGCTGGCGGATTTCCAGCAGGAAACAGGGAACCTTTATAATCTTGAAGCCACACCAGCTGAGGGTGCTTCTTATAGACTGGCAATGAAGGATAAGGAAAGGTTTCCGAATATAATTACCTCTGGCTCCGTTGAGGCCCCATACTACACAAATTCTGTACATCTTCCTGTATATGAAGCGGAGGATATTTTCCAGGTTCTGGAACATCAGGATGACCTACAGGTAATGTTTACCGGAGGCACCGTGGTTCATCTTTTTATCGGAGAAGCAATTTACGACTGGAAAATGGTAAGAACTCTGGTAAAGAAAATAGTGGAGAATTACAGGTTACCTTATTTCAGCATCACCCCTACCTTTTCAGTGTGTCCTGTTCATGGATATATTGCAGGGGAGCATTATTATTGTCCCTATCCCCATAGCGATGAAGAAATGGAGAAATATGGAATCGTTGTGGATCTGGATGAAGAAGAACTTTCCAGAATGGAGGAAGGGGCTTATCGAAAAATAGAAGAAGGCAGGGATAGCGGAGAAAATAAAGATATTTTTGTTTATATCAAAAGGATTTAAGGAGGAAGAGCATGAAGGTTAAGGTCATTCAGACCGAAGTTTATTCAAGGGTGGTTGGTTATTACAGGCCGGTTCAGAACTGGAACAGGGGTAAACAGGAGGAATTCAAACAGAGGAATTATCTCAAGGGGTATAAAATAAAGGATGATAAAGGGAATTCAGGGCACAAGTCTTCTTGATTATCCTGAAAAAATTTCTTCTGTAATTTTTATAGGTGGATGCAATTTCAGATGCCCCTTCTGTCATAATCCTGAGCTTGTGAGACCGGAGGATGTTAGAGGTGCTCCGAATATAAGCATAAAGGAAGCGGTGGAGGAGTTAAAAAGGCGGAGCAAGTTCATAGAGGGGGTAGCCATAACAGGAGGCGAGCCCCTTTTGTTTCCTGCCATAGAAGAACTTATAAAGGGCATAAAGGAAATTGGTTTGAGCGTAAAGGTTGATACCAATGGTTCCTTCCCTGATAGGCTGCGGCGGATTATCCCATATGTGGATTACATAGCGATGGACCTTAAAACCAGTCCTGAGAAATATCCTATCGCCACCGGAAACAGATGTAATTTTAGAAAAATCTTCAGAAGTGTGGAGGTTCTGCTTTCTTCCGATATAGAATACGAATTCAGAACCACACTTGTGCCGGGCGTTGTGGATGAAAAAGATGTTGAAAGGATTGCATCAATGATAAAATCAGCCCATAAATATGCTCTACAGGTTTATAGACCCGGAAATACCCTTGATCCCGGGTTTGTGTCGGTTTCATATTCCAGGGATAGAATGGAAGTTATGAAAGGGATAGCAGAGGAATTTGTGGAAAATGTTGAATTGAGGGTGGTTTAAAGAAGGAGATGGTTGCGGGGGGTGGATTTGAACCACCGACCTTTGGGTTATGAGCCCAACGAGCTACCTGACTGCTCCACCCCGCTATCCAGGTTTTATTATACATCATATGTCAAGTTCTGGACTTAAGTTAGATGATACAGAATTTTAAGAGCAAGGAGGAGGAAAATAATCCCTGCTATGGCTTTAGCAGATGATTCCTTCAAATTGCTGTGTACCCTGGTTGCCGCAAAAGCTCCTGTAAAGGCTGCTGCTATCGCCGGGATGAACAGGTTATAACTGAGTCCTGAATCCATTGCCAAGTGAGAAACAATACCCATTATTGAGGATAAAAGTACCATGGGGGCTATATTGGGACCGGATTTTTTAACATCGAACCCAATAAGAGCTAAAAGAGGAAGAACCACACTTCCACCCCCTATTCCCAGCATGCCGGCAAGGAAACCTCCAAGTAATCCTGTAGCGAGGTATATAAGAGATTCCCTCTGCCACCGGGCGCAGTTTCTTCTTCCCTTCTTCTTTGCAAAGACCAGCATATTGGCTCCGGAAAATATGAGAAAGATGGAAAAGATGAGTAGAACGGTGTTGTGTGGAATTATATGGGATACGTAGGCGCCTGCAGGGGGCATCAAAAAAGCCCCGACAAGAAGAGGTAGCATTCTGTGGAGGCTTATTTTTCCACTCCTTGCAAAGGAGGCCGTTGTGATGGAGGATGAGGCTACATTAACCAGCAGCCCCACAACAATGGCTGAGTGCAGATCTCCGGTGAACCAGTAAATAATCGGGATGACCACAGACGCAGAGCCAAGACCAAGAAGGGCAAAGAGGAAGGAAAATATCAGAACAATGGCAAAGGGTACTAAGACCTGCAAAGCTCTATAATCCTTCTTGCCTGGTCAGGCCCCTCTTCCTTCACCTTGTGGCAGAGAAGGGTTTCCACAGCCGGTGGGTGATGAAGTATTTCTTCGAAAAATGGTTTAAACTTTTCCCTGGAGGATTCCTTCATTACTTCGGCAGCGAGTTTTCTTGACATGAAATCCCTTTCGGGAACCGGCAGAGAAAGAAATACCTCTATGTTTTCCTCAAGGGAGAAAGTTTCTTCGTGAGTCTTGCCTGTATCTTCGTAACCTATTTCCTCAGCAGGATGAAGTTTTAGGAATTCTTCTACAACTGGCCTGTTTTCAGGCGAAATTCTATTTTTTATTATCCCGAGTGACCTGAGTTTCAGGTTTAAGGGGAGAAACTGATCTTCTATAAAGTCCTGGATTATTCTCCTTTCTTCGTCGGGATTTGAAGCGGAGCTTAGCCTTAAGAGCAATTTCCAGTAAGGGTCTCTGACGAACTGAAGGGCTTTCTGAAGTAAAGCGTCGTCTTCATCCTTAAGGAGTTCATAGGCAATTCCCCCCTGCCAGAACGTGTTCTCAATTCTTTCCACAAAGCTCAGAGCTCTTTCCTTTAACCCGGCTCCCTTCATTGCCTTTGTTATTTCCATAATTGCCCTGTAACGGAATGGGGTAGTTTCAATTTCGCGGGCGGCATATATCAGGCTCTCTCCCAGTTCCTCTGTGAGTATGTTTTCCCCTGCAAGGGATGAAGCCAGAGCAGAAAGGATTTTTTCCCGTTCACTGTCATAAAGAATGGTTCGTTGAAACTCTATTACTTCTTCTGTTACCAGTACAACATTTCCCCTCATCCTTTCTACAAGCAGAATAACCTGAGCAGATTTTTCAAAATCATCATTGCAGAAGCGTAAGTGCTCCAGTGCTGACTTGAAAAGCTGCGGGTCAGGATGTTCCTCAAGGATAACCGAGGTTGCTGTGGAGTAAAGGCAACATATGGGGAGTTTCAACGGCTTATAGGATTCCACAAGGAAACGGAAGTAGTTCTCAGGCTTTGAACTCCTTCCGGAAGATGGAAACATTCCTATTGTTTCCAGAGCTCTAAGATCAGGATCCTTGAAGTCGAGATAGCCTATTCTATCGAATATAACCTCCTCCAGACCGGATGTTCCTTTAAGTGAGCTATAAATGAGAACCCGGGTGCCTGTGTCGTAGGGGAGTTGGTCAATTTCCTTCAAAATTTCTTCTCCTGACAGAGAGTCTACATTATCCAAGAATCTCCTGGTTTTTTCCTCAAGTTCCTTATAGTAGGATACTGCTGTTTTTAATGCTTCATAGCTTGTATCCTTTATTATCTTTTCTGCGAATATTTCTCTGTTCATTAAAATATTCTACCATTTTGGTAAACTTTTTCCATCCCTTGATTATTGGCTCTAAAAGCGGTATAATCCCTCCTTTAAGGGTAAAAATGACAAAGATAGCTGTAATTGGACTTGATTGTGCGCCCCCTGATTGGATTTACGGAAGGTGGGCAGATATTATGCCAAATCTGACAGCTCTGAGAAGAGAGGGGATTTGGGGGTATATGGAGTCCACTATTCCTCCCATAACAGTTCCTGCCTGGTATTCAATGTTCTCAGGAAAATCCCCTGGCGAACTTGGTATCTACGGTTTCAGAAACAGGTCATCTTATGATTATGATTCTCTTGAAGTTGTTAACTCCTTTGACGTGAAAGAGAAGGCTATTTGGCAGCTTCTTTCCGAAAGAAATAAAAGTTCTATTGTCATCGGGGTACCCCCCTCATATCCCCCAAAACCCCTTAAAGGAAAAATGATCACCGGTTTTCTGACTCCGCAAACTGCATCCAATTTTACCTTTCCCTCTTCATTCAAAGACGAACTACTTTCCTTTCTGGGAGGAGATTATTTTTTCGATGTTAGGGATTTCAGAACAGATGATAAAGATAGACTTCTGAAGGATATATACGCTCTTACTGAACAGCGTTTTGAAGTGGCTAAATGGCTGGCAGGAACGAAAAACTGGGATCTTTTTGTCATGGTGGATATGGGCCCCGACAGATTTAACCATGGCTTCTGGAAATTCTTTGACCCTTCACATCCTCAGTACAGGAAGGGAAATCCCTATGAGGGAGTGGCAGAAGAGTACTATGGATTTGTGGATAGAAAACTTGGAGAACTTATCAATACATTTGGCGAGGATACAGATATTTTAGTGGCTTCAGACCATGGGGCAAAGGCAATGAAAGGGGGAATTGCAATAAATCAGTGGCTTGTAAAGGGAGGGTTTCTGAAATTCAGGGATAGTTACAGGCCTGGAACAAGGGTGAAGGGGGAAATGATAGACTGGAAGAAAACCATTGCCTGGGCAGAGGGAGGTTATTACAGTCGGATTTTTCTTAATGTAAAAGGGCGCGAGCCAGAGGGTACTGTGGAAAGGAAAATGTACGAAAAGGTGCGGCAGGAGATAATTGAGTTTATAAAGGCTATTCCGGACGAAAATGGGCAGGAAATGGCAACAGCTGTTTTCAGACCTGAGGATATCTATCCAGGGGTCAGAAAAATTCCCCCTGATTTAATAGCTCTTCTCGGTAATCTGGATTGGCGAGCCATTGGAACTGTGGGTTGGGATAGCATGTATCTTCACAGGAATGATACAGGGCCGGACCATGCCAATCATGCCCAATATGGAATGTTTGTATTATATTCAAAGCATCTACCTTTTAAAGGGAATATCGGGAAATTGAAAATCTATGATGTT
>JAMOUL010000197.1 GCA_027062035.1 Candidatus Aminicenantota bacterium
GAAAATGTGGAAAGTTTCTCAGATATAGAGGAATTACTGAACTTTCTCGAAATAATACTCCTTCAAAAGGGGAGGTATGGCAATGTCTAAAGTTGTAAGAATTAAACCCCTGGATCCATTGTTCTTCCGAATGAATAGGGCCTTTACCGCAGGTGAACAGGACTGGGCTTCTTCCAGGCCTTTTCCCCTTCCTTCGACTGTGTACGGGGCGATAAGGGCATTCATACTTGCGAAAAGGGATTTAAATAAGTTCTATGAAGAAGGTTATTTGGACATAGGAAGTCCGAAGAAAAAGGGTACCTTGAAGATTAAATTCATTGCATTGAAAAAGGATGTTGAAATATTTTTTCCTGCTCCCGCCAATCTCCTGTGTTATGAGGATAAGCCACTGGTTATGACTCCCACAATTGAGGAAGAGGATTATCTTCTCCTTTCGAAGGTAAGAGGATTGGACAATCGTCTCAGGTTCTTCTATACGCGGGAAAATGTGTCGAAGAAGGAAAATCGGTGGATCGGGCTTTCTGCCCTTGTCGAATTTTTGAAGGGGAACTATGATGCTATTCAGTGTATGGATATTCATACTATAGAAGAATTTGCAATGCCCGAACCCAGAGTGGGTATAGCTTTGGATAAGGAGAGCCGAACTGCTCAGGAAGGCAGATTATATAGGGCTGAACATTACCGTTATCTGGAAAATGTAGAAATCGTCGTATGGGTGGAAGGAACAGAGGAGTCCCTGAATGGCATTCTTCATCTTGGAGGTGAAAGGAGAGTTGCATTTCTGAAAGAAGATGAAGAATTAAAGGGGAAAATTGAAGCGAAACTCAATTATGATTTGTCCGGAAATTTTGATTATTTGTATTTATACCTTGCGACACCGTCCATATTTGAAAGTTCATGGCACCCTAATATTAAAAACAATTTTCCTATGATAAGTGCAATTGTTGATTCGTACGAACTGGTGGGGGGATGGGACATTGCAAAGAGGAAGCCCAAGCCTTTGTATAGGGCAGTCCCTGCTGGAAGTATATATGTCTTTGATAAAGATGGGCATTCTTATTTAAAGGAAAAGTTTGGGCTAAAAAATATTTCCCAAGTTTATCCCGAAGAGGGATATGGCTTTGCACTTATAGGTGCTATATGAATTAAAATGGAGGAGAAATATGCTGGATAAAAAAGGTGTGGCTTTATTTCTCATAACGGAAACCCCCCTTCATGCGGGGTCCGGTTCGGAACTGGGCGTTGTGGATTTGCCCATACAGAGGGAAAGGTATACCGGATGGCCCAAGGTTGAGGCTTCCAGTTTCAAGGGTGCTCTCAGGGAGTATTTCGATGGTGAAGATAATGAGAAGGAAATAATATTCGGTCCGGAGGGTGGTGATTTGCATGCCGGTGCTGTTTCCCTTACTGATGTTAGATTGCTCTTATTCCCTGTGAGATCTGGAAAGGGAACGTTTGCATGGATTATATCCCCCGATGCCTATTCCCGTTTCAGAAAAGACATGGAAATTCTGAGGAGAACGAATGAGAATATTTCAATTGAAAATTTGCCCGAATTTCTATCCCCCAATACAGTATCTAATGATTCCCAGAATGTTCTTGAGATAGATAGAAGGAACATGGTCCTTCTGGAGGAATATTCCTTTGAAGTCCGAAAGGGAGATGCAAATCTCGAAGAGTTCGTAAACTGGCTGGAAAGTGCCCTTGGAGATGAAATCAGGAAAAACGAAATTAAAAGGAGAATTTGCGTTGTGGACAATGATTTCTTCAACGATATGGTTCAAATGTACACCGAAATTATTACACGCATAAGAATAGACAGGGAAACGAAAACTGTAAGCGGAACTGGATTGTGGAATGAGGAATATCTTCCCGCCGATACAATTATGTATTCCATGGTTTTTGCATCCAAGCCCATGGTTAAAGATATGAATAGCGTTCCTGAGAATCTGAAAACTGCTGAAGGCGTTTTAAATAGATTTCTCAGTGGAATCCCCCAACATCTATTTCTCGGAGGGAATACCACCGTGGGTAAAGGGCTTGTGAGAATAGAATCTTTTGGAAAGGAGGAGGGGTAGTGATGATAAGAACGGTGGAGCAGCAGCGAAGCGGTTTTGCCCACAGGTGTGTGGATGAGGTAATGGATTTAGCCAAGCCAGCCAATTACAAGAGTCTGGTAAAGAAATTCCCCCTTATGGTTTTGAGAAATGGACTTTTGC
>JAMOUL010000198.1 GCA_027062035.1 Candidatus Aminicenantota bacterium
AACTATGGAAAAACTCTTCCGGGCAAAACCCGTAAATACTTCTTGGCAGGAAAAGGTGCCGATTCATATCCAGTTGTTTTCATATGCCATGCAGAAATCGTGGGAGAATTTGCGATGCGTATCTTGGGACAAAGTATATAATTTAAATATGGCAAAGGAATTGTGGAAAAAGTATCCTGATCTATACAGGCCCACAAGGGAAGAAAAGATTAAAATATATCTGGAAGCATACAAATGGCTTACAGGAGAAGACTGGCCATATCCTGTTGAAACTGATGAAGATATAAGAAAAATATCGAGAACCATAATAGAAATAGAACGGGACATGAAACGAAGGGGCGAATGGCCACCCAGACACCATGCAGAAAAGAACAAGCGTAAACGCAAAAGAAAATCCAATAAGAAGTCTTCTCCGAAAGACTGATTAAGCCATGTAGAACTTTAACCACTCCTGCCACTCCGTCGCGAAAATAAAAAGATTTTTACTCACATATCCCATTCAGGTTAAACAGGAATAATTCCACAGGAACAAGACTAAAGTTCAATTTATAAATGGGAAATCTCAGGGCTCTGGCTAATGCGTTTGGGAGGGAGGAAGGAAGGAATGAGGAAACCTATCGTTTAGACATATACAAAAGATAGCATGAACTTTATAAGCCAGATGAATCCTAAAATGAAAAGGAAGCCAGCCCATATCCAGAATGTACCGGGAAAACCAATACGAGCAAAAGTATTGCTAAATGCATCAAAACGGCTTTCCATTTCCACAGATATAATGAATATGCAAATCCCATGAAGGGATAGAATATGAAAGTGAAAGGAATAAAGGGAATGCTCAAAAGACCAAAAGCAATTGCTAAAGCTATTACCAAAGTTCCATTCCAAGTGCCGACATTAATAAATTATAAATCATGAAAGATTTTAAACTCACCTTCGAAATTGCATTTGCTCTGAAAAATGTTCACACTCCACTCAGGTCAGATGGGGACGGGACATATTTATCGAACTGAATGAAGAGCGTCTTATGTTCACACTCCACTCAGGTCAGATGGGGACATCCACCTAGACTTCTCCGCCAGAATCTCAGCCACGAGGTTCACACTCCACTCAGGTCAGATGGGGACCTGTTCGTGCTGTTGAGATGATGAAGTACAGAGCCCAGTTCACACTCCACTCAGGTCAGATGGGGACCCAGAATGGTATTATGTCCCTTTCTGCGAATAGTAGAGTTCACACTCCACTCAGGTCAGATGGGGACAAACTGGAAACTCCCCTTTCTGGAGATTACTATGCCATTCACACTCCACTCAGGTCAGATGGGGACTGCATCCCTGAATTATAACCTCGTTATACTTAACCTGTTCACACTCCACTCAGGTCAGATGGGGACTGATACGTCAGGCGGAAAAACTACGTGATTACTTGACGTTCACACTCCACTCAGGTCAGATGGGGACCCTGCATGCCTTATGGTAATCAGGTGCTCCAGACCAGGTTCACACTCCACTCAGGTCAGATGGGGACACGAAACTTTACATGTATTGGAAACTTTTGAATTTCAGTTCACACTCCACTCAGGTCAGATGGGGACTATATCCTCGTCGTTATCCCATTTCGGTTCTATGTCAGTTCACACTCCACTCAGGTCAGATGGGAACCGCTTACTAACTTAATAAAGGAAGAAGAATAAAATGCGTTCACACTCCACTCAGGTCAGATGGGAACCCGACGGGGTTAAGTTATTGATATTTACCCGTTTTTACCTTTTCAGAAAGGAGCGATTTTCGGGATTTTTCCGGCAAGGAAGTATTTGATTTACATTGCTTTAAGCATATTTCCGACTCCTTTTTCGTTATTTGTTGCCCCAACCCGAAAAGGACGCTTATTCCAGCAGATGGCAATTTTACGAATTTGACATTATTGAACTATTAACCCATCTCACAGGTCATTTTTAAAACCGCATCCATCTATCTCCTGAAAAGTCAGTCGCTTTTCCCTGCCTTCATCCAATCCCGACTTTTCAGGTCTTATACCACCTGCTCACCCTCCCCGAAGGGATAAGGTGATTCGAATTTACCCCGTCCTTTTCCGCAAAACCATCGAGTTGTTTAAAACCAGCCCGATGGAAATTATAAACCTATTTTCCCAGTCCCTTTCTCTCCTTCCACCAGTCTTCCAGTTGAAGAATGCTCCTTATTGCATAAGATAGCAGGAGACGG
>JAMOUL010000199.1 GCA_027062035.1 Candidatus Aminicenantota bacterium
ACCCTTCAGACGAGAAACGGGTTTGAGGGTATCACCGTCCACTATTTCTATGTACTGTACCCTTACAAGTGGATATTTTGAAAAAATCATATCCATTTCCTGTTTTATTTTATCCGAATCCCTTTCGCCGGCATAGAAAAGTTCTTCTGCCTTCTTCAATGATTTATAAAGCGCTATTGCCTGTTTCCTTTCCTCGTCGGTAAGATAAGTATTCCTCGAACTCATAGCCAGACCGTCAGCTTCTCTTACAATGGGCATCATTTTTATCTTAACTGGAAAATTTAAATCCTCAACCATCCTCCTGATTATCAGATATTGCTGATAATCTTTCTGTCCAAAATATGCTATATCCGGAAGCACAGCATTGAAAAGTTTTGAAACAACAGTTGTCACCCCTCTAAAATGCCCCTTCCGAAACTGTCCACAGAGAGGCTTGCTCAGTTCTGTAACCTCAACATATGTTTGATATCCAGAAGGATACATATCTTCCACTTCTGGCATGAATACCAGATCCACCCCTTCCCTTTCAAGGAGTTCAAGATCTCGTTTCTCATCCCTGGGATATTTTTCATAGTCCTCTCCAGGACCAAACTGGGTAGGGTTTACAAAAATGCTGACCACACAGAAATCTGTATCCAGCCTGCACTGCCTTACAAGACTCAGATGTCCTTCGTGGAGATATCCCATGGTGGGGACAAAACCCACAATCTTCCCTTTACATTTCTCAGAAAGGATCCTTTGCTGCGTTTCCTTTATACCCTTTATTATTTCCATTTTTTTACCTCCCTGATGAAAGAATCCCTTTCCCCGGGTTTCATCTTGAAGCTTTCGTCTTCGGAAGGGAAATTTCCGGAAACTACATCTTCTATGTATCCCTTTATTCCCCTTACTATTTCCTCTCCGATTTTAGCATATTCCCTTACAAAACTGGGTTTTTCTCCGGGATACATTCCCAGCAGGTCGTGGAACACAAGGATCTGTCCATCGCAGAAGGGCCCCGCCCCAATCCCTATGGTCGGGATATTAAGAATCGATGTAATCTCCCTGGCCACCTCCATGGGAACAGACTCAAGAACAACGGAAAATGCCCCTGCATCTTCAATTGCCTTTGCCTGTTCTACGAGCTTCAGGGCAGAAGAAGTTCTGCGTCCCTGGGTTTTAAATCCTATGTGCAGATACTGTTGTGGGGTCAACCCTACATGGCCCATAACAGGAATTCCTTCCCTTATCAGGGCTCTTATCTGTTCTATCCTGGGACCCTCCAGCTTTACGGCTGAAGCCCCTGCCCTTATGAGGGTTGCTGAACTTTTCAGGGCTTCTTCCACCGAAAAATAAGACATAAAGGGTAAATCTCCCACCACAAGGGCTCTGCTAACCCCTTTTGCCACTGCTCTGGTGTGATATTCCACATCCTGGAGGGTTACCCCGAGGGTATTTTCTTCCCCTTTAATTACCATACCAAGGGAATCTCCCACCAGAATAACATCAACTCCTGCCCTGTCTGCATAATAGGCAGAGGGATAATCATAAGCAGTTATTGCTGAAATTTTTCTCTTCCCCTTAAGGGAAGCAATAAAGCGAGGGGTATTTTTTTCCATATCAAACCTCCTCCCCTCCCCAACCGGGGTTAGGGGGACAATTTAATTATACCTCTATTTCAAAAGGTTTAATAATTTTTGTGTCATATTTGTGTCATACTGGATACGAAGGTTATGAATGCAAACTTACCCTTTTTTTACTATAATTCTTTTATGATTAGTCTTGATGAAATAGTTAAACACGCACTGGAAGAGGACAGAGCCTTTAACGACGTTACCACAGGCTTTGTTGTTGATCCGGAAAAAAGGGGAAGAGCCCACGCTATAGCAAAATCCGAAGGAATTATGGCAGGTGGCTGGGTATCCGAAAAGGTATTCCTGACCCTGGACCCTGAGCTCTCATTTACCCAGACAAAAAGAGAAGGGGAAGCCTTTAAAAAGGGAGAAATACTCTTTTATGTCGAGGGAAGGGTTTCTTCAATTTTGAAGGCAGAAAGGGTAGCCCTCAATTTTCTTCAAAGACTGTGCGGTATAGCAACCACGACTTCAAAATTTGTGATGGCTGTTAAAGGAACCGGGGTAAAAATAATGGATACAAGGAAAACAACACCTCTACTCAGGACCCTTGAAAAGTACGCTGTAAGAGCGGGTGGAGGGATGAATCACCGT
>JAMOUL010000200.1 GCA_027062035.1 Candidatus Aminicenantota bacterium
CCGGTAAATACACCTGAATGAGCATCCCCTCCCTGGGCTGCAAATTTTCCTTATGAAAAAGTACAGAGAAATAATATTTTCCCTGAAATTTCTGGCCATAATACCTGATCCTGTAGTTCTGATTAACCCACTTCTCTGTCCTGAATCCAATTTTTTCAACATCTTCCCAGCTAACGTTCTCTCCCGGAACCTCTATCGGGAAATGCACATAAAGAGTTTCGTGCTCAAGAGGATACGTCCATTCAGTAGGGGACCAGTGAAGCACCACAAGTTTTCCAAATTCTTTGCTGGTGGTATACGCAAGATAACCTTCCCTGACAAAATCCTCTGCAAAATTTACAATAAAGTAATATTCTCCCGGAGGAACACCCGAACTGTTAAAAACATCGTACTTGTACCTGCTGATCCGGTCAATTGAAAGGGGGATCTTTTTCCCGGAACTGTCCTGAATAAAACATCTTTCCAGATTAAAATGGGGGTCACGACCTATACCCTCAAGATAAAAGCCATGCATCACCCCTTCCTTAACTTTCCACCGGGTTATGTAAAGGATATCTGCCTTTCCTGCCCTGGTAAGTGAAAGATGAACCTCAACCCATTGAAGTTCAACAGACAGAGCCAGGAGGGGAATGGCGAGAAAGAAAAGTAAAAGTCTTCTCACTCCTCTCTTTCTGCTTCAACCCTTGCCATTAAAAGATCTGCCTGGGAGGACACAAAATCAGCGAAATAGGATTTTGCTTCTGCCCATTCTATCTCGTCAGGGAAGTTCAAAACAACGCCCTTCCATATCAGTTTATATACCTTTAGAAGGATTTCGTTGCAGTTCTTTTCCCTGCAACGAAAATATGCAACCACAGGCACAGGAGTAAAGGTGATTCTGGGACCGGAATGAACTTCGGTTTCTACACCCAGAAATTCAACGCCCATTTCCTCTATAACATCGAGATGCTCCCTGATTCCAGCTATAACCGTTGCAACCGAATAGTCAGCAGAAGAAAATTTCATTTTAAGAAGATCCTCTTTAATTTCCCCAAAAGGAAGTTCCATTTTTTACCTCCTGATTTTTATTCCAAACATAAAATATCTTGGCTGATTAAAAACTCTCCCGGAAAGAAACTCGGGGATTGTTGCATCCTCATACGCTTCCACAGCGATTTTATTGTTTGTAATATTGTAAACATACATTGAAAGTTCAATGTTAAACCTGTCCAGCTTAAATAATTTGGACACCCCGGCATCCATCCTCCACCAGGTTGGCAGTCTGAACTCACCGAGTTTCGCAACAAACCCCTGGGGGTAATCGTATATCCCCGGCCTTAATTGAGTTGTATCTATATAGTAGGCGGGGATAATATAACCATCCCTTGCTCTGAATAGATAAAAGACAGAAAGGTCTGACCTTATTCTCCATCTCGCATTGAAAAGGAAGGACCATCTGGAATTCAGATAAGGAGAAAGATAATCCCCCCTTATAGCATACCCATAGGTGTAGTTATAGATAAATGGCACATTGGTGGGGTCAAATGGAGAGAGTGAAGGGTTCATCTTGAGTGAAAGTTTTTTATAAACAAACTCAGTTCTAAAGGAAAATCTGCCTGATTTTTTAAGATCAATTCTCCATTCTGCATATCTTCTATCATAGTTATTCCTGTTGGTAGTCTGGGTATATCCCCAGAAATATTCATCCCTGACCATTGAATACCAGGGAAGCCCTCCATACTGTGCAGGAAAGTTTCCCCTGGAAATCCAGTCGGAGGATGAAAAAATTCCCCAGCCCGTTTGCAATCTATGCACATACCAGAACTCTGAATAAAGACGCGTATTGAGCCTGTAAAGAAAGTCAACGTCCAGAGACAGTCCCAGGGGAAGGTCCGAAGAGATCCCCACACCAAAATCATAATTTCTCTCGGGCTCAACATAGTAAGCTATTGGATTCAGACCTTCAACTGTGGTTATGGGTAAATGAGTAAAGAGAAAGGAGAATTCTCCTTCCTCGGGTACCCCATCACCGTCATCGTTCCACAAATATTTAGAATATCCGCCAGTAGTTGCGATCTTTTCCACCGCGGAGACCGGAAAGGGTACCATCCTGAAGGCAGAATACAACCTGATAACCAGAAATCCGTTTCTGAAGGGATCATAGGACAGTCCTCCTCTGGCAGAAAACACGTGAAGTGTCTTGGTCTGAGCATTTTCAATCTTTACGGCAGGTATGGTGCCCTCTGAGGAATAGGGGAACTCTGCAGAAGGAGCAGAGGAAGGATTTACCGAAAACCATTCAGCTTCATAACCGATTCCGCCGGTAAAGTTTATATTGCCGCTGGTAAGTGCATCCTCTATCCATAAACCAGCCCTGTAAAGTGAATAATCCATATTTTCCTGGCTTTTAAGAAAGGCAAAGGAAGGCACGTCGTGATAATAGACAAAGTGCAGAGGATATTCCCTGGATTTCGTTATATTGCTCTTTGTAAAGTGCGCTCCGAAGAAAACAAAGTTATTTGTCGCAAGAAAACTGTGGGTATAAAACCTGGAGGAAAGATTTACATAATCAAGGGAGCTTTTTTCTTCACCCTTATAATTTCCTCCCCATCCCAGATCCCGGGTAGCATCATAGAAGGATGACTCGAAGGAATAGGGACTCATCTCCCTTTTAATGGTGGAGTGTCCTGCGGAAAGGGTGAGGGATTTATATGCAAAATTCCCTCCAAAGCTCCTGAAGTCCCTCTTTCCGCTCCACGAAGACTGCAATGGGTCATTAACCCTTTCTCTGAGCCCTGAAAACTCCTCCCTTCCACCAAGAAAGAAAATTTCACCTGCCGGGAACTGTCCCCTCACATAGACCCGCGAAAATTTACTGCTTCTTTCCCGGGGGAAGCTAAAGTTCTCGTTTCTTCTCTGCGCTGCCAGATAAATTCTGTAGTTTCCGGTTCCAGCTGACATCTTGAGTTCAAGGTCCCGGGAAGGATCAAAGCTGATGGCATTTTCCCTTCTGGAGGATGCAAGGAAAAATCCTCCAAGTTCAAACCCGCTGTATCCCACAGTCTCAGGAGTTATGGAAACATTTATTTTGCCGATCCGGGTACTGTGTTCTATGGTCTCGCTGGAAATGGAAGAATAGGGGGAAAAATCAACCACATCCTCAAAGGTTCTTATACCAGAAAAATAATACCTTGCACCAGGCCTGAAAAGCGAATAGGTAAACTTTTCACCGTAACCATCCACGTTACCGGCAAGGTAAAGGGATTCCCTTAAATCCCTCCTGGACCTAATAGCATTCTCACGCCTGAAAAACTCCCTGCTCCTTGACAGATAAACCTCCTTTTCCAGAGGATATATCCACATTCCCAGTTCTTTTCCCTCAATTTTAATCTCACCGTATTTTTCACTCTCCACAAAAACAGGGTATTTCCCGGGGGGTATGTTTCTGAACCAGAATACCCCTTCACCATTGGTTTTAGCCTCATATTTTCCAATAACGATCCTTATCCCCTGAATCTTTCCGCCCTCTCCGGGAACGTAATTTCCAACAATTGTGGTTGCAAGCATGGGTATAAAGGAAAGAAGAAAAGCTATCCACCTCATTTTTCACCTCTCAGATACTGAATTAAAAGTCTCACACCAAATCCTGTTCCTCCCTCTGGCATATAATAAAAGGATTTGCTCAGCATGGCAGGTCCAGCTATATCAAGGTGTATCCATTTATCCTTATTTATAAATTCTCCCAGGAAAAGGGCAGCCATAATTGAGCCCCCGCTTCTTCCATAATCTGCATTTTTAATATCAGCCCTTTTGGACTTTAAATCCTCTTTATATTCTTTGAGTAATGGCATCCTCCAGACCAGTTCTCCCGTCTCAGACGATGCCCTTTCCATCTTATCGGCCTCACCATCATCCCTGGAGTACATGGCAGCCACAAGCTCTCCAAGCCCCACCACCGCTGCACCTGTCAGGGTGGCAAGATCTATTACAACGTCTGCATTTTCCTTTTCTGCATAAATCAATGCATCTGCAAGAAGCAACCTGCCTTCTGCATCGGTGTTCTCAACCTCAACGGTTTTGCCATTGGCCATTTCAATAACATCCGCAGGCTTATAGGATGTGGCAGATGGAAGATTCTCAGCGAGGGGCATTATTCCCACAATCTCTGCATTGAATTTAAACCCTGCCTCCACAGCTCTGGCCACACCAAGAACAGCAGCTGCTCCTGACATATCCATATGCATCCCCTTCATGTATTTCGGTGGCTTCAGGTCGAGCCCTCCGCTATCGAAGGTAACCCCCTTACCAACCAGAACTATCTTCTTCCTTGCCCCTTCTGGTTTGTATCTGAAAATTACCACCCTGGGAGGCACAGAGGAGCCTCTTCCCACTGTGAGCGTTCCATAAAACCCATTCTCCCTGAGCCAGCCCTCATCCCCCACAAAAACCTTCACCTTTTTAAAGGAAGTGGCTATCTTTGAAAACCCTTCTGGATTAACTTTATCAGGAGCATCATTCACAATATCACGAACAAAGAAAACCACATCCCTTATCCTCTCTGCTTCGGGAACTCCCTTTGCTCCTTTAACATACAATACAGCTTCTTTGTCCCTTTCCTTTTTGTATTTCGAAAAACTATAATCAGCCAGAAGACAACCCTCCAGGAAGCTCTGTCTGAACTTAACAGGAAGTTTCTCAAGGGAGATGTTTGCTTCCCCTGCCTTGAGTTTCTTCAAAACACCTGTTAAAACTGCCCCCTTCCTTCTCGCATCCTCTTTACTCGAAGGGGTTTCCAGATAATAGGTCCCATCTCTGAACCCTTCCCTGCCAAAGGCGAAATTCAATCCCTTTTTTCTATATTCATCTATCTTCATTCCACAACTCCTTTAATCAAATCTTATCATTTCGATTTAAGGAGTAAAAATATAATTGAGGTATTTTCTTGAACTCAGGGGAACTTAGGAGTTAGAATTTTAAAGCAAATTAATTTCAGGAGGGAGAAATGCTAAAGCCCAAGTGGTTTTATCCTTCTTACAAGAAGGATGTGGGGGAATGGGCATGGATACTCCACAGGCTTGGAGGCCTTGCCCTTATGTTTTACCTGCTCCTCCACATTTTCGTCACCAACAGATTGGCTGCCGGACCAGAAGCCTTTAATTCCACCATGCACGCCCTATCGACCCCGCTTTTCAAATTTTTCGAATGGGGGCTGTGGGGCGTAATACTTTTCCATGCATTTAATGGTATAAGGCTTGTAATAATCGATTTTGCAGGAGCATCCAGGTATCAGAAGGCTCTTTTCTGGATAGCCTTCGTACTTTTCCTGGCCCTCTGGATACCTGCTGCCTGGAAATTCTTCATCTAAGGAGGTAAAAATGCCAGGAAGAAGTGCACTTATAAAGAGAAACAGGGGGGCAATGGCCTGGTTTCTGCAAAGGGTTACAGCCATTTACCTCTTTGTTTTTCTCATTGCTCATTTTGTGATTATGCATTTTGTGGGAACAGGTGAGGTAACCTATGAAACAGTAGCTCCAAGATTATCCAGTCCGTTATGGAAGGCCGGGGATCTGTTATTTCTGCTTTTCGCCCTCTATCATGGTATGAATGGCGTCTGGCAGGTCCTCGAAGATTATGTAAGGAGCAGGGGACTCAGGCTCTTTCTTTATGCTGTAGTGATAACAGTCGCCACTGTTCTGCTGGTGGTAGGTGCAATAACAATCTTCTCAGTCAATCCAGTTAAATAGGAGGGAAAAATGGAAATTGAAAAATATTATCACAAATCAGATGCCCTGGTTGTGGGAACAGGGCTCGCCGGACTGAGGGCAGCCCTTGCCCTTGCGGATGCAGGAATTGACACAATAACCATTTCCAAAGTTTATCCTACAAGGTCCCATTCGGTTTCTGCTCAGGGTGGTATAGCAGCAGCAATAGCCCATGCATCTGATGACTCTACAGAATTGCATATGTGGGATACGGTAAAGGGAAGCGATTATCTTGGAGACCAGGACGCCATCGAGATGTTCGTTAATGAAGCCATTGAAACTGTCTATGAGATGGAACATATGGGAGTGGTATTTTCAAGAATGCCCGATGGAAGAATAGCCCAGAGGCGCTTTGGTGGACACTCCCGCCCAAGGGCTGTCTATGCTGCAGACTATACCGGCCATGTTCTTCTCCACACCCTCTTCGAGCAGTGCATTAAAAAGAGAGTGAGGTTCTTCAACGAATTCTTTGTATTAAAGTTAGTCTACAGGGAAGATGGGGTTGTAAGCGGCGTTATAGCCTGGGATATCAGGAATGGTGGTCTTCATATATTTAATGCCAAGGCTACCCTTTTCGCAACAGGGGGCTTTGGAAGGGCATTTAAGGTAACCTCCAACTCCTTTGCCAATACTGGCGATGGGCTTGCCCTTGTGCTCCGGGAAGGACTTCCCATAGAAGACCTTGAGTTTGTTCAGTTCCATCCCACCGGACTCTACAGGCTGGGAATTCTGGTATCAGAAGCTGCAAGGGGTGAAGGTGGCTATCTTATAAATGGCAAGGGCGAAAGATTTATGAAGAACTATGCTCCTGAAAGGATGGAACTTGCACCAAGAGACGTTGTGGCAAGGGCGGAGCAGACAGAGATAAACGAAGGAAGGGGGATTGATGGTAAGGACTACGTCTACATAGACCTGCGTCATCTCGGTGCGGAAAAGATAAAGGAAAGACTCCCCCAGATCAGGGAGCTCGCCATGAACTTCCTTGGAGTGGACCCAATAGAGGCCCCCATACCAATTCAGCCAACTGCCCATTACCAGATGGGAGGAATTCCCACAACCAAGAAGGGAGAAGTAACAAAGGATTCCAAAAACACCATAGTTCCCGGCTTTTATGCAGCAGGAGAGGCAGCCTGTGTTTCCATCCACGGAGCAAACAGGCTTGGAACAAACTCCCAGCAGGAAGCCATTACCATGGGAAGGATAACCGGAAGGGCCATGGCAGAGTTTGTGAAAAAGGCAGAACTTTTCTCCGTTCCTGAACAGGCCGTGGAAGAAGCGGAAGCACATGTAAGAAGATATCTCGAAGGAAATGGTTCTGTCAGGCCCAACGAACTCAGGGAAAAGCTCCACGACACCATGACAGGAAAGGTGGGAATCTTCAGAAACGAAAATGACCTTTCAGAAGCCGTACAGATTGTAAGGGAACTTGAGGAACAGATTCCAAATATGAGGGTTGAAGACAAGGGGGTTATATTTAACCTCGATCTCATGGAAGCACTGGAAACCGAAAACCTGCTCATCTTCTCGGAAGTTGTAGCAGCAGGGGCCCTTAACCGCAAGGAAAGCAGGGGAGCCCACTATAGAACCGATTATCCCAGGAGGGACGACAAGAACTGGCTCAAACACACCCTGGCATGGAAAACTCCTGAGGGAGTCAAGTTTGACTACAAGCCTGTGGTAATAACCAGGTATCAACCTCAGGAAAGGAAATACTAAGGAGGGTTGCCATGAAAAGAAAGTTTAAGATTTTCAGATATGACCCTGAAAAGGATAAAAAGCCCTATTATAAGGAATACGAGATAGAAATCGAGGATGGATGGACAGTTCTTGACGCCATTAATCACATACACTGGTACGTTGACGGAACCCTGGCCTTCAGAAGAGCGTGTCGTTCCGAAATCTGCGGCTCCTGCGCCATGAGGATAAACGGGAAGAACCGGCTTGCATGCAAAACCCAGATAAATACTCTGGGAAAGGGAACCATTAAAATTGAACCCCTACCAGGCCTTCCCATCATAAAGGATATGGTGGTGGATATGGACCCATTCTTCAAAAACCTGGAAAAGGTAAAACCATATTTCATCAAGTATTCACCCCTTCCAGACGAAGAGCAGCTCCAGTCCCCTGAAGAAAGGGATGTAATAAATGAAGCAGCCATGTGTATCCTTTGCGGGGCCTGCACAACTTCCTGTCCTTCCTTCTGGGCCAACCCCGACTATCTCGGACCTGCAGCCCTCCTTAAGGCTTACAGGTTCATCTTCGACTCCAGGGACGAAGGCGGAAAGGAACGCCTTGAGATCGTAAACGACCGCAATGGAATATGGCGTTGCCACGCCATATTCAACTGTACAGAAGCCTGTCCGAAGGATATAAATATTACATACTTCATAAAGAAGCTGCAGAACCTGGCTGTAAACTCAGAGTTCTAAGTGGAGGCACAGCAGGACAGATTCTTTAAAGGAAAAATAGTAATAGTACAACCCAGGAGGGGTTACAGGTTCTCCCTGGATGCGGTTTTACTCTCCTCCTGGGTTGTTATTTCCTCGTCTGATTTTGCCCTGGAACTTGGCGGAGGATTTGGTCCGGCCGCCCTGATGGTTAAATTTCTCAATCCGGAAACAAGGATAGTTTCTATAGATATTATTGAAGAGTATCTAAGGCTCTTTAAAAGGTCGATAGAACTGAATGGATTCAATGGAGTTTTTCCTGTTCTTGCAGATGTAAAATACCCTCCTTTCAACAAAAAGTTCAGGGTAATTTTTTCTAACCCTCCTTATTTGTCCCCTGAAAGGTACAGGATAAGCCCCAGAAGAGAAGTTGCCCTGAGCAAGTACGAAATAGCCGCAAAACTCCAGGACTTTCTTTCATGCGCATACAATCATCTTGCTCCTGATGGAAGGGCATTCTTTATC
>JAMOUL010000201.1 GCA_027062035.1 Candidatus Aminicenantota bacterium
AAAAATAGAAAACAAAGTAAATATAATAGCCAGTACCTTCATCCAGAGAGGGAAAAGAAGAATCTCAAAGCGTCTATCCAGATATAAGCCTCCTGCGAAACTCACTGCTATTCCACCGAACCACAGAATAAACCTTTTTAACATTTTATTCATGCTCAATACCTATAAACGTTATATTCACAGTAGAGCTTTATTCTACAGAGATTTCCCTCTCCACCATATTTCTCAGTTCCTCTCTAAGCCTGTCTATTTCAATCATTTTTTCCTCTATTTTCTGGAACAGATCCTCGTGAAACCTGGCTCCCTCCTCTATGAGAAAGGCAGCACATTCGGAACGACTTTTGAAAAGACCTGCCTCCACCAGCATGTTGAGCTTCTTATTGGTATCATCATTAACCCTTATGGTAAGTACGGTATTTCTGTCTGCCAGGGCCTTTTCTATCCTTTTCTTTAGAGATTCAAAGGTCCTTGATGCAAATTCCTCAACCTGTTCTCCAAGCTCTGTCAATTTGCTTTTTTTCTTCTCTTCCATCCTTACCTCCGTAATTTGTAATTCAATTACATTATACGTAATTACACACTACGGTTCAAGGACCTTCAATAAAATAATCTCCGAAAAAATCTATCGCAAAAACAGAAATACGATCATTTCAGCTATTATGGTGGCAAACACGGAGACAATAAACATAAACAGGATGAAGAAAACGTACCAGATGTCCGGTTTTTCAGTATTGGGTTCTAAATCCTCCAGCCTTTCCTCTGCCTCCTCCCTTTCCTCGGGTGTAAGGGATTCCATTCCTTTGACCAGAAGGGACTCCTTCGTTGCCCTTATCCCCAGGAAAACTGCCAACCCAAGAAGAAGGAAGGCATATACCATCAGTGCTGCATACCCCAGAAGAGAGGCTACCACGTCATAGAGTCCATGTATTCCCACTGCAACAAGATAACCATACAATATTCCCCTGGTTTTGTTCCTTTTAAACAGGACCTTTGCCAGAAAATACCCTGCGATAAAATCTATCACAAGATGTGCAGGAAACCACCTTAACATGGACATCTTGAAGGCATAAGAACGAACCAGTTCGGCCCTGTGGGTAACCTTCAATACCCTGGATGCTATGTGAAACACATATCCAAGATTTTCGTAAACACCAAAACCCAGGCCCACGAAACCGAAATACAACATCACATCATAAGGCTCATTGATCTCCTTCCATTTCCTGAACATCGGTATAAAAAGAAGGAGCTTAGCTCCTTCCTCCATTGCCCCTGCTGTGATAAAGGAACCAAGAAGAATCTGTATGGTACTGCCCTTGAGACTGAAAACGAGAAAAGGAAAAATTTTTCTCATAACCAGCACAAGCACGGTGGAAAGCATCCCCGCTGATGCTGATAACCAGAGCATTATCAGGGGTTCCCTCTCATATTTATCGAAGCGATAGACGAAATATCCTGCGATCAAAGAGGTTAGAGAAGCATAAAGGATAAACTCAACTATCATTTTTGAATTATATAAACTGCTCTACCCAAAATAAAATTGTTCTTTGTACTTAAATCCTCATTTGAGAGAATTATTGCGTAATATTATGTAAATTCCTTCCATGGAATCGCTCCCCCAGAGAAACTTTCCCCTTTTAACAATATAAAGTTCCTTTCCCGAAGGAAGAACGGCCTTTTGTATTCTTAACCCCATGATCTTACCTGCATCTTCAAGCTTCCCGGGATAAGTTCCCTCAGTGTAAAAGAGCTTAATTTTTCTCCTTCCAATCTTATAAAGGGCTTCAAACACCCGGTTAAACTCATTAACATTCATATAATTTTCAGGATAATATGCAAACGAACATGGAATCAGGTGCTTTTCCGGGAACAGGCTAAATTCACGAGGATATCCAGAGGGAGCACTTATCTTTCTTTCTATCTCCCCTGCTACTGAATCAAGGGCCTTCTCAACTCCTTCCCATACGTCATAAACGTACATTTTCACATAATAGGCCCCCTTCACAAATACTATTTCGTTCTCTGTGACTACGCTCTCCACTCCATACTTCCTATTGCACTCTTCCCTGCCCATTCTTGCTCTGAAAACTCCAAGAGCATTTAGAGCATTACCCATATTGTATATTTCCACCACAAGTTCCCTATTATCCCTGCTGTAATAGAAAACGTCCAGATACTTAAAATTGAAGGAAAGAAAACTATC
>JAMOUL010000202.1 GCA_027062035.1 Candidatus Aminicenantota bacterium
CATTGCATTGCCTCCGCAAGTTTTAACGCTAATTTATTTTCATACACATCGTGTATCCTTATTATTGACACTCCTCTTAGAGCGAAATATAGAGTCAGTGCCACCGTTGTGTAAATTCTATGTTCCACAGGAGCACCTGTGGTGGCTCCCATGAAACTCTTCCTCGAGTGCCCCATAAGCAAAGGGTATCCAAGGGAAAGAAATGAAGGGATGGAATTTATTATTTTTATGTTGTCCTCCACTCTCTTACCAAATCCTATTCCCGGGTCTAATATTATATCTCTAATTCCAAATTTTTGTGCAAATTCCGCCCTTTCCTTTAAAAATTCCGCAATTTCAAGGACCGCATCATCGTAATAGGGGTTCTTCTGCATGTCCCTGGGTGTCCCCTTCATGTGCATCAGGATTACCGGAACCCCTGCCTCTGCTGCCACCTCCGCCATCTTCGGGTCAAAGCGGAGGGCAGAGATATCGTTTATAATATCCGCCCCTTCCTTAATTGCCTCTGCTGCCACCCTTGCTTTGTACGTATCTATTGAAATGGGAACATCCACCCTTTTCCTTATTTCCCGTATAGCTGGAATTACCCTCTGGAGCTCCTCTTCTTCACTTACCGGTGCAGCCCCTGGCCTGGAGGATTCCCCTCCTATGTCCAGAAAATCCGCTCCGTCCTCCACCATCCTTTCTGCAATTTCTCCGGCCCTCTGCGGGTTTACCCTGGAGCCTTCAAAGAATGAGTCCGGGGTCACGTTGATAATTCCCATTAAATAGGTGTTTTCAGAAAAATTGTATTCCCTGCCCCTTATCTGGATTTTCCAGCTGACAGGTTTCAATATTTTCAGAATTTCCCTTCCTGTTTCCCTGAGCCCCCAGTAATCCATTTGAAGAAGTTTCTTTGCTGCCTTCTCAATTTGTGCCTCCGTGCCCATAAGAATAACATTGCTCTTTTCGACCTTGCAGTTGATCACGTTCCTGTGCACCGCAGCATCCCCTCCTGCCGAGAGCATCTCCTGTTTTATAATGCTGGCCGCAGGGGAGAGGACATCCGTGACCTTTATGCTGAGGAAGCTGGACTTTTTTTGAAAGATTGGAAGTGAGGCAGGGTCAATTCCAGTTTCCCTTATTTCCTCGATGACAAGCTCAGGAGGTAATTTATATACCATTGGTTTCTTCCACGCAGGCATAGGCGTTGTGGTTATGTATGGATTCGAAGTTTTCCACCTCAACCCTGTACCAGGTGATCCTGGGGTCCTTCTTCAAAAGAAGGGCTATATCCCTTGCCGTATCCTCCACAAATTTTGGATTGTCATATGCCCCTTCTGTGACGAATTTTTCGTCTTCCCTTTTAAGAAGCGAAAATACCGGGGCGCTGGCCGAAGCCTCTGCCATTTCTATCAGTTCCTCGAACCAGACCAGTTTCTTCATTCTCACTGATATTTTTGCCATGCCCCGCTGATTGTGGGCCCCCCTTTCCGAGATTTCCTTTGAACATGGGCACAGGTTGTGGATGGGAACCTGAACCTCCACCACAAGGTCAAAGCTCTCTTCGGTTTTTGTCCCGATAAGGGCGCAGGTATAGTTCATATAGCTCTTTATCCCTGTAACCGGAGCCCTCTTCTTGAGAAAATATGGGAACCTCAGTTCTATATGTGATGTGGAGGCGTTGAAGGTCTCCCTCATCTCCTCCAGGATCCTTTCTATGTTGTGTATTGCCATTGTATTTTTATGTCTTTCAAGGACTTCTATGAAGCGGGACATATGGGTTCCCCTGAACTCCTTGGGCAGGTTTACATACATGTTTACAGTGGCAACGGTGCTCTGAAACCTGTTTTCCCTGTCCAGAACCTTTATGGGATAGAGGAGGTTTTTTATGCCTACCTTCTGTAAGGGGATTTCCCTTGTGTCCCTTTGTGATTGTACGTCCTTCATATAAAAAAGAAAAAGCACGCCCGGAGGGACTCGAACCCCCAACCAACTGATTCGTAGTCAGCCGCTCTATCCGATTGAGCTACGGGCGCCTATATTTAATTATATCATTTGTGTCATGGCTTCCTGTAGTTCCATTCCCTGGAAGAATACTTCTTATAAAGCGGGATGAGTTCTTTCTGATTCAGCTCCCTTTCTATGACCTTTGCCCTGAATTTTTCGGCAAAGGACTTAACTATCAGCTCTTCGAGCTCCTCCCTTGGAGGAACGAGG
>JAMOUL010000203.1 GCA_027062035.1 Candidatus Aminicenantota bacterium
AATCATCTTTTATTCCCTTTTAGAATGATGGTGTTGTTGCTTGCAGAATTATTTTCTTTTTAAAGGTACATCCTGATGAAAAGAAACCTTTTTGTATTTTTTCCTCAACCGGAAAATTTTCGCCGAATTAAATTATTTGTGATATATCTCTCGGCCACGCTTATAAATAGAGCTGTTCCATTTTTGCTTCTTCCTGTTATAACCAGATACCTTTCCCCGGCAGAATACGGAACATGGACTATTTTCTCGGTATTATTCCTTTTCATGACGGCGTTGATCGGAATGAATTCTCAGGTCAATATTACAAGGAATTTCTTCAGAAAACCCGGGGAAGAGATTGCAAAAATTGTTGGAAATGGCATTCTGGCTGTTCTCATAAATTCCATTCTGGTGTCAGCTATTGTCCTTTTTTCTGCTTTTTTTACATCAGAAGTTTTTGGCGTTCCCACCTCCTGGGTGCTTATGATTCCTCCGGCAGTTTTTGCATATATGATTCTTCAGTACAGACTGAACATCTTTAGAAACCAGAACAAAGCCGTTCAATTTGGCGTTCTGGAAATAGCTGTAACCATGGCTTATATGGCTATGGCAGTGTTTTTCGTCGTTTGGGGAAGGCTGGGCTGGAAAGGAATGGCTCTTGGACGTATTTCCAGTGCAATTATTTTCGGTGTTTTTTCGTTTTTCAGTTTATGGTTTTCTGGATTTTTGATTTTGAGATTTGATCGGAAGAGGTTGTATGAGATTTATATAATTTCCCTTCCGATGATTCTTCATATTCTGGGTGGTGTGATTATAAGAATGAGCGATAAATTGTTTATAAATTCCATGGTGGGCAAGGAAGCTGTGGGTATATATGCGGTAGGCTATACCTTCGGGATGATTGTGATGTTATTTACAGAGGCTTTCAATAAGAGCTGGTCTCCATGGATGTATAAACAACTTGCCTCCATAAATAATGCCGGGAAAAAGCGGATAGTAAGGATTACTTATATTTATTATCTGGGAGTTATTTTGCTGGCCCTGTCAGTTTATTTACTTTCTCCCTTCATGGTAAAGTTGATGACCCCTGCTTCGTATCATGGAGCTTCAAAATACGTTTTCTGGATTGCACTTGCATTTGCTGTGGATGGAATGTATCAAATGCACTTTCCTTACCTTGTTCATGAAGGAAAAACCAGCTTTCTTGGAATCGCCACTATCTCAGCGGGGATATTTAATCTTTTTGCCAACTACTTTCTTATTAGAACCAATGGTCCGGTGGGAGCAGCACAGGCCACCTTTCTTGCTTTTTTCATACGGTTCATGGCGGTAAAATGGTATGGAAAAAGAATATTTCCCATGCCATGGAAATTATAATTTAAAAAAATCTATTTCAGGAATAGCGGTTTTTAAATAGTTTACGTAAAAGGATGCATCAGTAGTTTTTAAATTTGATGCCAAAGAAATTGGATGGGTGGAATAAAACAGAGGAGCGGTGAGAAGGGCGGTTGACCAGAAGGAAACCAGTCTTTTGGGGCGTATTCTGGCGTGTAAAAGTTCATAGGGAATAAACTTTAAGGATTCGAGAACATATATTCCTTCTCTTCTTTTTATATTATGGAAATACGAGGTATCAAAGGGATGGGGTTTGATTATTACGGTGCTCTTTGTGGGTATGGCATCGAGGAAAAGATCAACCACTTTTCTTTCCTCATATTTTTTTGTTATCCCATCTCTGGTTAACGGCTGTGTTAATATCAAATAATCCGGCTCACGGGGAAGTTCAGGCGGTAAACTTATTTTTTGCGATAGATGCTCCACGTAGTCACTGTGGGAAGATATTATTTTTCCAAGGTCTTTTACTTCACAACGGAAATTTTCTATAAGATGGGGATAAAATAGATAAACTTCGTTTATTCTTTCATGGAGTAAAAGATGGGATGTTGGTTGAAGACCCAGAAATTTCTTGGCCATTTTCTTGGTTAATCCCTTTAACCCTTTATTTTTTTTGAACCCGGATTTTCTAAGATTATAATCCCCGGCAGTAAATCCATCATCTATATATATTAAGTTTGAATAGTCAAGGGATTTCAATAGAATCTGATTAAACGCTCTGAAATCATTGAATATAAATATGTTCTGGAAATGAGAATCTGGAATTTCCAGTTTTCCCAATAATAATCGAAGCAAATTTATCCTTTTGTAACTGTTTACAGAAAAAATTTCCTTCCAGAGGGTATGGTCAAAGAATGGAAGGGTTTTCAGATTTTCTTCTGTGCAAAAGAGAAATGGCTTAATGTTAAAATGAATGGCAATTACCTGTGATATTAACAGGTGAAGTGGTGTGTCAATTATAAATAAATTGTTATTCTTTTTCATTTTCTTCTATGATTTTCAATATAGTCTGAAACCTTTTCTCCCATGAATTTTCCTTTGCCAGGCTTTTTCTTTTGAGATATTTTTCCCCTGTCTCGAGATGAATTATTTTCTCGAGGAGCTCATAGAATTCTTCTTCTGTCCGGGCAATGTAAATTATATCAGAATATTTTTTTATGTTTTCCTCTATCCCTGTAGCTATTACAGGTTTGCCAGTTGCAAGGACTTCAAAAAATTTGGCAGGAATAATTCCTCTTGTAAGCGTTGTTTTCTTATAAGGGAGTAATATGCAATCACAGTCCCTGAGTTTTTCAGGCAATTCTTCCTTTTTCATTTGTGGTAAAAATATAACGTTTTCAGGCCTGTCAGATATTTTATTCTTCAGTGGACCTATAAAAACAAATTCCTTATCAGGCATTTTTCTGGCTATCGAAAATATCATGGGCAGATCTATCCTCTCAATATTAATACCCCCGAAATAACACAGCCTCTTTATCTGTTTTATTGGTCCTGAATCTCCCCTTGAGAAAAGTTCATAGTCCACCCCGGGCATTATTTGAAAAACTCTATCAGGAGCCATATTATTCATTTTTTTATAAAGAAAATCAGAATCTGCTAATATTATATTACTGAGTCCTATCAATTCTTTTTCCCTTTCTGGTATATCTTCGGGAATACCCGGTATTCCTTTAAAATTTGAGACGCAATCGTAAATCAGCAACCGATATTTAATTCCTTTGAGAATGTCTAAAGTAGTTTGAGTGGGAAGATAGGCAATAACAATAGGATTTTTTATACCCGTCTTTTTTATTCTTTTTACCAGGGTAGGAACCATAAATTTTCCGTTTATTTTTCTGTAGATCTTATAGGTGGAAGGCAGAGTTAAAGGTTTTATCCTATGACAGCCTTCGGGAAGAGGATTTTTATGAGGTTTTCCAATCCCCAGTATTTTGTTGAATATAATTCTCAGGGTTTCCTTCAGCCCCGGGTTTCTAATTCCTGTTCCATCCACGTATACAACCTTCCAGCCAGCCCTGGCAAATAATGTGGCCAGAATCTGGTGACGTTGCCACAAAAAGTCCCAATCTATCGATGAAAGGATAAGAACTTCCTTCCTTCTCATAAATAACCAAGCCCTTCCAGCGTTTTCTTTAACTCTTCTTCTTCCTCGTGAAATTTTCTGGAGATATCTCTTTCGAAGTCGAATTTTATCTTTTTGATGGGCTTATCATCTGAGAATTTGTCTGAGAAAAGTGTATTTAACACGTTTCCCTCCATATATTCGGGGATGGGTAGGCCCAGATACCATAGCAGGGTCGGTAGCACATCTGTTATTTTAGCCTTGGATGAATGGTGCTCTTTAACTCCATGGCCATTCAGAACCAGGATACCTTCTTCGTCGTGATTACCTGTATGGTGAGATTTGGGCCTGTTCTTTCTGAAGTATTTTTCAGAAGAGGCGAAGGGAGATGTGGAAAATTCGTATCCTTCTACTGGTATTACCAGAAGATCTGGAGCTTCAATAAAGTCAGTTTCTCCAAAGGCCTCTTCCTTTTTTAAAACTTTAAACAATCCTTTTCCATTTTCCGGATCTATCTCTTCCTCAAACTTTTTCTTTATTTCTTCCCTTAGAGCCTCATAATCCTTTTCCTCCACTATCCCTTCAGGTTCTCGTCCCTTTAAATTGATAAAAATATTTCCATAAAGCCAGCCGTTTATTGAAAATGCCCTGGTTTTAGAAAAATCGAATCCTATTCCCCTGGACAATGTTTCAATCAGGGCTCTCCTTTTTTGCTTTTTCAATAGCCATCGGTTTAAACCCAGGAGATCCAGCTTCTTCCCTGTCCTGATTCCCATATGAAGAAGCTTTTTTCCTAAAGATAATTTTCTCTGAGAAGCGAAGCCGTATTTAAACAATAATGCATTTATGTCCACAGTTTTTGCTATTGGCCTGAAACCATGATCTGACATTACAACCAGTAATACTTCTCCCCGTCTTTCCACCCATCCATGCAGCTCTTCTATGGCGCTATCCAGCTGTTTGTATAGTTGTATGACGGTTTTCCTGCAGGAGTTTTCGTAAAAGGGATGAGATGGGTCAATACAATGGAACACAAAGTGCTGAAGTACATCAGATGATTGAAAGTGTACCATTGCCACATCCCAATCCGGTGTATCCAGCAGGTATTTTGCCAGTTCCGTGCGTTTCTGTACTGTTTTTTTGAGCTCTGAAATAAATCTGGATAAACCATGAAGAGAGTAGACAGCTCCGGTTGTCATAATTCTGTAGTCCGGTATTTCTTCCCTTATTTCTTCGGAAAGTTCCGATGGATAGGTAAAAACCTTTTTAGTCCCCGGAGTGAGTAGACCGGTTACAAGTAATCCCCTTACAGGGAAGGGTGGATAGGTCATGGGAACGTTTATACTTATTATTCTTTTGTTGAATTCGCTGAGGACCTCCCATATGGTTTTATATTTAATGTGTGTGTTGTTCACAAAATAGGTTCCGTATTTTCCGTCATAGTTGTTGAACTCAAAAATTCCGTGTTTTCCCGGGCTGACGCCGGTCATAAAAGAGGTCCAGGCAGGCGCTGTTATGGGAGGGATGGTGGACCGGAGAGTTCCCCTCGTTCCATTATCAACAAGATATTTAAGGGTGGGCATATATCCTTCTTTTATGAGGGGGTCCAGTATCCTCCAGGTTCCTCCATCTATACCGATTATCAATATTTTCATTCCATAAAAATTATACAGATGGTCCCTGCTTTGTCAATTTTTAACTAAAATGTAAAAGACTCGAGAATAACGTTTAAAAAAGTATGAAACCTTTTCTCCCAGGAGTTCTCTCTGGCAATTCTCTTTCTTTTTTCGTATTTCTCCCTGGATTCAAGCTCTGACAGGTTGCGAATAAAATGGGAAAATTCCTCTTGAGAATTAGCAAGATAAATGACATCGGAGTAATTCTTTAAATTTTCATTTATTCCTGTAGCAATTATGGGTTTGCCTGTGGCCATACTCTGGAAAAGTTTTACCGGAATGATTCCCTTTGTAAATTCATTTTCAAGATAGGGAAATATAATGCAATCACAATCCCTGAGTTTTTCCGGCAGTTTGTTAATGTTTATCGGGGGAAGAAACTTAATGTTGTCGGGTTTTGCCTTTACTTTTGTCCTGAGAGGACCAATGAAAATAAATTCTATATCTGGATTTTCTCTTGCCACGGAGAAAACCATGGGGAGGTTTATTCTGCTTCTGTGAATCCCACCAAAATAGCAAATTCTTTTTAATTTTTTAAAGGGTCCAGAATCAGCCCTGGAAAATAGTTCATATTCTACTCCGGGCAGTATTAAATGAACTCGAGGGTGCCGCGATTTCATTTTGTTGAAGAGATAGGGAGAGGTGGTTATTACTACATCACTTCTCCTGATAAGCTCGCTTTCCGTTTCTGGAAAATTCCTTACAATTCCAGGATAAGCTTCGAGATTGTCCGTGCAGTGATAGATTAAGAAGGAATATTCCAGCTCATCAAGAATATCCAGGGTGGTTTGTGTGGGGATATAGGAGATTACAACTGGATTTTTAATGTTTGTCTTTTTAATTTTTCTTACAATTTCAGGAATGAAAATTTTGCGATTTATTCTCATAAAAAAAGAATTGGAGGGCGGAAGAATTAATTGACCGATTATATCTATACCTTCTTCCACAGGATTATTCATTTTATTTTTATTTTTTATTAATCTTGAAATTATCTTTTTGAAAGCAGTCCCACTTAATCTCTTTACACCCGTGCTATTTACAAAGACTACCTTCCAGCCAGCCCTTGCAAAATGTGTGGCGAATATCTGTTTGCTCTGCCATTGAAAGTTCCAGTCGATAGAAGATAAAATAAGAACCTCTTTTTGCACTTTAATGTTTCCTTTAATTTTTGACCCCCCCTGCTTTTAAAAAATTATATCAGATAAAATACATAATTCGTTTTCCGGGGAGGGATTATTTCCCTCCCCGCAACGTTTATTTTACAGGTGGCTTTGGCCTTGGGGGTAGTTTTGGAGGATGTTTTTTAATCTTTTCCATAAGTATTTTCACTGCCTCTTCCAGCTGGGGGTCCCTACCCTTCATCATGGCTCCAGGTGTGTTATCAACTACAATGTCAGGCTCCACACCGTGATTTTCAATAACCCATTTGCTCTGAATACTGTAATGGCCAAATTCCGGAGTGGTAATATATCCTCCGTCAAGCAATGGCCTGTAGCCCCTTATTCCTATAACACCGCCCCAGCTCCTTGTGCCGATCAAAGTGCCAAGTTTGTAGAACTTGAAGAAGTATGGAAAGATGTCTCCATCGGATGCAGAGTAATGGTTCACCAGGCACGCCATATATCCGTTAAACACAGCGCTGGGATAGGTATCCGGTTCTGCATTTCTCGGAGCTTCCATTGCAGCCAGAATTCTCCTCAGTCGTTCCAGTATCATCTGCGATACAAAACCTCCACCGTTGAACCTTACATCTATTATCAGGCCCTGCTTATTGATTTGAGCATAATAGCCCTTAACGAACTCGTTCAGTCCGTCCAGACTCATGTCAGGAATATGCAGATACCCGATCTTACCACCTGATAGTTTTTCCACCTTCCTTCTGTTGTTGAGTACCCAGTTGTAATAGCGCAGCGGCATTTCATCAGCTATTGGGATGACCTTTATCTCCCATGCTCCTTCCTTTGATGGTTTTGAATTTACCAGTATTCTTGTGAGCTTGCCAGCCCTCTCTTCAAGGAGGGAGTATGGGTTTGTTGGCCAGCGAAGTTCTTTCCCTTCGATAGCAATAATGTAATCCCCTTCCTTTACCTTTATCCCTGGCTCTTTCAATGGACTTCTGTACTTTTTCTCCCAGTTAGCACCTTCGAGGATCCTTGATATTTTATAATAACCATTTTCTCCTTTTACAAGGTCTGCACCCAGATGTCCTACATTGGTGTGCTTGAACTCTGGATAGTCTCCGCCTCCCACATAGGTATGAGAACAGGCAAGTTCTCCAAGCATTTCTCCAAGGATATAGTTGAGGTCAAATCTGTGGGAAATATAGGGAATGAGGGTTCCCCACCTTTTAATCATTCCCTTCCAGTTGACTCCGTGCATGTTCGGAACATAGAAGAAGTCCCTCTCCAGCCTCCATGCTTCCATGAACATTTCCTTCCACTCTTCCATGGGATTCACATAGGTCTCCATATTGGAGAGATTTACCTTTCCCTTGCCGGGGGTTACATTGGTGTCAGCAGTTGAAATTATTCCAATGGTTTTTCCGGATTTGTACGCAATTTTCTTTCCATCTGCAGATAGAGCATATTCGCTAACCCCGGAAATGACCTTTACCGGTTTTCTATCCTTGAGTAAGTAAGCCATAAGAGCTGTTTCCTTTCTATCAGAAGAAAGATAGAATACCCTGTCTTCAGTAGCCAGAATGCCGTAGTAGTTTCCTGCCGGCATTTTGAAGGCCACTATCCTTGAAGAGATATCCCTTAAATCGATGGAGAATGAATTTTTCTTTTTCTCTTTTTTCTTAGGCTGTGTCTTTTTCTGTTCCTTTTCTTCATCATCCTCAGGTGCCATTGGATTTTTCACCTCCGCGCGAAGCAGTACTGCGTATATTCTATCCATGTTGTTGTAGGTGTAACTTAACTCGAAATGTCCCAGAGTTGGATGGTAATCCCTGGAAGAGATAAAATAGAGATATCTTCCCTTGGGGTCAAAGCAGGGACTCCGGTCATCTGTCATTCTGGAAGTTATTCTGTATTTTTTCTTATCCTTAATTGAATATATGAACACAGAATTTAATCTGTTTTCTTCAGGTTTAGAATATGCGATCCAGTTGCTATCGGGAGACCAGGCATAGCTCCTTATCTCCCAGACCTTTGCTTTATCTACAAGAACAGGCTTTTTCTCCTTTATGTCCACATACCACAGTGCAAGGTTCTTGTCTGACCATGCGATTTTACTGCTATCAGGTGACCATACAAGGCTGTATTTATAGCATTTTCCTCCAGTGGTAACCTTAATAGGTTTTCCTCCAGTATGTGGAATTATGTAAATGGCTTCTTCCCCATCCATATCCGAAACAAATGCTATCCATTTTCCATCAGGAGACCATGTGGCATATTTTTCCCTCGAGGAAGATGAATTGGTAAGGTTCCTGGTGTCACCTTTTTTAGCCGGGACAGTAAAGATATCTCCCCTCGCCACTGCTACAATTCTTTTTCCGTGGGGGGATATGTCGAAATCTT
>JAMOUL010000204.1 GCA_027062035.1 Candidatus Aminicenantota bacterium
TTAAATGCCTCTGGATCCTTGCTTCTCAGGTAAGCCAGCAGTTTGTGGAACACCAGCATAAACGGAAAAACCCAGTATCCAATTATGACCCCGCCATAGATAAAGGCAAGGAGGTGAGCAAGCGTGTATCCCCAATCGAACTGGATAAAGTGTATTACCGGCCTTAACTCCACCCTTCTTCCCATCGTCTGATCAACTACCGAAGGCGCTTTTAACGATGGACGCTATTGCAAGAACAAGTGCTCCTCCGATTAGAGCCTTTCCCAGCTTCTCTCCTCCCTTGGTTCCGGAAAACATTAGCTCGTACATACCTATAGCTCCAGCGATAATAGTAGCTGGAATCACAACTTTCTTGTTAGTAAGAAGACCTATTAGGTTGTTTAGAATATTGATCAACTCCGAGGGAACGCCTACATAGTACCAATCACCGGCCAGAAGGTTGTTTTGAAGCCATCCCAGCCCGCCGAAGATTATGAGCTTTTTCTTGAAACCCTTCATTCATCACCTCCAAGAAAAATCACTCAATATTATTTTATAACAAAAAACAAAAAAATCAATAGAAAAATATAAATTAACATAAATAAACTCAATATAATAATTGTAGCCCACATGAAGCCGCTTTTTGCCAATCAGGGATATCCCAAAGAACACATCGACTTATTTCCCGCAGGCTTCAAAAGGAGGGAAGTCAATCTTCAGATAAGTTGATATCACAAACACGCATACTAATGGTTCTATGAGAGATTTGTCAAATATGAAGACCTTAAAATTATTCTTCCTTCTTCAAAGAGAAAAGACGGGCATTTAAGGGTTAAAATTCTCTCACTTCTGAAGCGGGGGAGAAAATATCACCTTAAATCCCTGCCTTTTAAGCTCGCTCTTGCGCCACATCAGGTATGTTTTTTCGTCGGCGCCAAATTTCAACTGTTTTACCCGAGAAAGAAGGATAAATCCCTTAATGAAGGGTTTGTAAAAGGAGGCAGGAAGGCGCAGCTGCTCCGCCCTTTTGAGATACGGTGCCATTTCTTCTTCTTTTACCGCATACGTTTCCTGATATCTCTGCAGAACCACCCTTGAAAGCACAATATCCTCTGCCACAGTTATTACAGAGGCATTTTTTGCGGCAAGGCCCATTTCCTTTGCCCAGCGAACCTCGAGAAGGGAAACAGGCCCCGAAGCAGACACCGCCACAATGGCTTCCTCCAGAGCAAGAAGAAGTGCAAGTAGTACTTTCATAATATTTCTCCCAGAGCAATAAAGAACAGTATTTTATTCCCGTATTTTGGGTTGGGGTTATAACCCATCTCCAGCCTTACAGGACCAAAGGGGGTTGAATATCTCAACCCCAGGCCAAAGGCATTCTGCCAGTTTTTGAACTTAAGATCCTTCATAAGATAGGTAACCTCCCCTCCATCATAGAAGGTAACGAACTCCAGCATGCCGTAAAGCTTGATTCTATATTCAAGGTTCAATATAGCCAGCCCCTTTCCGCCTATCGGCATATTATTGGAAGCATTCAGGGGGGAAAGCATGTCGGTTTCTGTGCCCCTGAAGGACATGCTACCTCCCGCAAAGAACCTTTCCCTTATGGGTAAATTCCCTTTGGCAAGGCCAAGTTTCATACCCAGGGCAAGGGTTGTTTTACCCATATTACGAAATCCCTGAAAGTGAAGATAGGTTTTAAGACCATCAACCCTGGTGCCAAAGAGGGCAAGGTATTTTTCAGTGGACACGCTAAAAAACCATCCATGCTGGGGATTGATAGGGTCATCCCTCCTATCAACAGTATAAATATATGAAAGGGATGTTAAATATACCGGAAGAAATTCCCTGTCTATCTCCGAGGGAGCTATCTGAAGATCGAACAGTTCTATCCTGCTCCATCTGAAGGAAATCTGGTCCCAGAAGTTTTCCTTCATCCTGGAGAAGGAAAATATTATATTGGCCATCTCATAGCTGTAACTTACCATATCCCCCTTTTCATAGGTGGCTGAGGAACGAAGGTCCCAGGAATAGAACATATGGGGAAGTTCGCTGGTAAGACCAACAATTTTTTCAGAACCTCCGACCTGAATTCCGGCATTGAGTATTATAGGAGATACGGGACGGTTCCTCATGGAAAGGTCGAAGGTAATTCTCGGGCCTCCCCTTTCTTCCCAGCCAACACCAAAG
>JAMOUL010000205.1 GCA_027062035.1 Candidatus Aminicenantota bacterium
CCGGTCAATCCGGTAATTTCATGAGCCCATATTATTCTGATCAGGAAAAAATTTATACCGGACCCGGGTATATTAAGATGGAAGATTTTTCAACGATTGAACATAGACTCATAATTTATTGATGTGTAACTTAAATATCAGGGTTATTGTCTAAATTTTAGAACACTTTAAATCTTCACCCCTTTTTTACTATAATTTCTTCTGGTATTTATTTTGCTACATTTATAGTGGAGGGAAAAAATGAGAAGGTTGTTTTTTGTCTTTCTTCTGTTTCTGCTTTATTCAACACCTTTGCCATTGAGATTTTCTGTAATTTATCTCAATAAACCTGGTGTTGAACTTAAATCAGTTCCTGAAACATGGATTTATACCTGGAAAAAGAAGCTCAAATTGGATGACCTCAGAATAGGGGTTGAGGATGAAATTCCTTTTATACACCTGAAAAAAGACTTTGAGAAAAAAGTGGTGAGAATATCCACATCCGTTGACCTTTCTCCATGGTTTAAGAATAAAGAATGTTCAAGGACATGGAATTCCTTTCATGATTGTATGAGTAAAGGGAAGAATCCAGAGGATGAGAGGCTTTATCAGAAGATTGACAGGGAATTTTATTCAAAACTTATCTGTCAGACCGGGTGTGAGGACGAGGATTTTTTGAAATGGGAGGTTCACTGGTATTCCCCCACATATATAAGTTTAAGCGCACCTGTGGGGGAAGAGGGTGGTTTTAAGAGCCTGGAAGAGGCGAAAGCCAGTTTGAGAAAAATCAACTTGCTTTTAAAAGGGGTTGTATATGGTGCAAGGTTTCCTGAGGATTACGGGGAGGGCAGGAGCCCTGACGAGGTTTTTTCGCTTGAGGAGGTTCCCCTGATGAACTATGATTATTCCTCCGCAATTAGATTGCTCTTGAAGGCTCTTGTCAGGGACGGTTTTCTTTCAGGTCTTTCCCCTGATGATATCAGGAGGATAAGTGAGATTTACAGGGCTGGCAGAGTGGTATTGTTTGTGGGTGAAAATTGTCCATTACCACCTGGAACGGAAAAAGGGGATAATGGATGGATAAGCCTTTATATGACAGAGATAGAATTTAAAGGGACCAGTTGTCCTTCCATAAAAATTCTCAAATAGGAGGGAACCGTGAA
Source organism: Candidatus Aminicenantota bacterium (assembly GCA_027062035.1). GTDB lineage: Bacteria > Acidobacteriota > Aminicenantia > S016-38 > S016-38 > S016-38. The sequence goes on from JAMOUL010000205.1 coordinate 1,143, forward strand.
AAAAGTTGTACTTTTGGCTCTTATGACAATGCTCTTGAGGGGAGCAGTTTCCTTCAATGCTTATGGGTGTAAGGTAATAACTCCGGGTCAGTCAATTACACTGGGAAGCAACGTACCATGCCTGGTGATTGATGGATCAAAGGACGTTGTTTACTGGGTAAGGATGGAGGCAATTCCTGTTCAAACAGGGGATCCCCGGTTGGACCAGATAATGAACAGTCAACCCAGGGCATTGAATTATGTGGGATGCGATACCTATAAGGAGTTTTTAGAGGAAGAGGGGTGCAAGTTCTGCAAAAATGATTTCAGTTATACCGAATTCAAGGTGGGGCAGGTTCTCTGGTACCTTGTGGTGGGAAACAACAGGACTGATTTTTGCTATGTTTCAGGAGGGGCTCCTATGAAGGTGGATACAATCGTTGTAAAACATCAGGATGATGCAGGCTCTGGAAGAGATGCAAGTCATGATTCCCGGGTTATGGTCGATGTTGACAGGGTTTATCATGGATTCAGTGCAAATGATAGGGACTGGTATCTTGCAAAACTACCAAGGGAAAAGCTCATAAAGTTTTCCATTACTTACACAAGCGGTCCACAGGGAAAAAGAAAACTGTATTACGGACTTGGTCATGGAGGCCCAACCGAGAATTATTTTACCTACTGTACTGCCAGCCATAAACTGGTATCATCCCAGGAAAGAAACGGCTCCAGAGCGTGGTATTCTGCCTTCTTTCCCCGGGTAGGGGAGACGGCATACTGCTATCTGAAGTTTAAGAAAAAGAAACCCGAAGATCCGGACTATATTATCTTTCCCTTTTTCGTTAAACCACCGCTTCAGTATCCTGCCCCGGACGTGGCTGGAAAACCAAAGGAGCAATACAAAGTGCCTGAATACAGCTTTTCCTTCCAGGTTGTAGAGGAGAAGAAAAGGTAAGATTTAATATTTTTTAAGTCTTTCCAGGTCCAGCCTGTCCTGAAGTCTGCCTGAGACTTCTTTTGCTTTTATAAGGTCTTATTTACTGATA
>JAMOUL010000206.1 GCA_027062035.1 Candidatus Aminicenantota bacterium
CCAGAGGAAGGAAGCATTACGTTTATTCGTCTTTCATGGAGTATTCGGCTGATAATCTGGAGAATCGTATTCTCAAAGCGGCTTTCCTTAAAGCCCGCTCCTATCTGTTTCACAATAACGTAATCCATAACACCCTTGCCGCATGGATTGGCAGGATTTCGCTGGATATGGAACAGGTCGCCACTACCAGAATTTACCCTTCGGATTTTTCCCTTACCAACGTGCAGAGAATAAGGAGGGACTACGACGATGCCCTGAAACTGGCGAAAATCATTCTTCGCCACCTTGGATACGATCCGACAGTTAAAACCGACATTGAAAAGAGCCTTAGAAAAGTCCATCCCTACTGGATTGACATGAACGAACTGTTTGAGAGGTACGTGGAGGTGAAGTTGAGGGAGGGGGAGATAAAATACTTTAAGGATTGGCAGGTATTTCCCGGATATGGTAGGGGTAAGGGGATAGAAACGAATATTAAAGGTGTTGGAGAACTCCGCCCCGACTTCGTTTTAGTTAATGGGAACGAAATCGCTATTGGCGATGCGAAGTATAAGGAGGATTACAAAGAAGGCTGGATAAGAGAAGATTTACAGCAGATTGCCCTTTATGGGAGGATTAAGTGGAAGAAGATAAGGGACTGGATAGAGGAAAATTTTGGGCAGAGCATAGATATTGAATTCAATAACCAGAAGAACGATAAAGATTGCCCCGAGCGGGAACCAGAACTTTACATTTTCTATCCCTGTACTGGCAACTGTAAAAAGGAGCCCGATGAAAATAAGGAGAAAAAGTTCCCATTTCGTGGAATCTATAAGGTTGGCGTGAAGGTGCCGATTGAGAAAAATTCAGACAATTAAGGAATACCTTCTGAATTCAGTACTTTTGTAATAAAATCAACCAGAGTGCCTATAAGGTCTTTGTCGTCTTTCATTGGAAGAATGTAAATATTTTTCTTATCTTCCTTCGGTTCTGGTTGTTGTTCCAGATGGTAAATGTTTATTAGCTGATTTACTATCTCTTCTGAGCCTTCTATTTTTATTTCCCAGCCCTTAGCCACCCACTCTTTTTTATCTTCATCCCAGTCAGTTTTTATCTTGATTTCTTTGATTTTAATGCTTTTAAGCTCAAGGTGGGAATAAAAGTGTTCTTCCCGTCGATCCCAGCCACTATGCAATATTATTTCATCGTTATTTTTCGAATTAGTCGTGCAGTTTAATCCCTCTTCTTTAAGTTTCTGGCATATTACATAAAGGAAAGGATTTAAATGGTGGCCTTTAGCTGTTTCCTTCTGTAGTTTCTCGGCGAAGAACCAGTTAAGTTTTTCTTTCTCCCGTGGTACGAAGAAAATATTGTACTCGGTCGGAACTCCGAATTCTTTAAAGTCTTCGTAAAATTTCTCGTATGTGATATAATAATATCTCCAGTCTTTAACATTCTTGTATTCTTTCTTTATTAACGATAAAGCTTCTTTAACATTTTCACCTTCACAATTGCCGCCGCACCTCTCTTTTATCCGCTTCAGAAATTCAATCCAAATGGGTTGTAGTTCCTTAAGTCTATTTTCCGATAGGCTGTGGAGAAGATAACCCCAGTAATTTTTATAACCGAAGAATTTCTTTTCCCTATTATTTGAGTAGTTGAACATATTCAATTCTCTATCCTTCTCCAGTGCCACTGAAATGAAGAGAGGGATTATCTTTGAATCATTACTCTTTTTTGTATCATTCTCTGTATTAACATTGTTTTCATCCTGCTTGAAAATTTCGTAAAATATCTTTGTGTAATTCTTGAGATTTTCAATAATTCCATTTTCTATAAATTTCTCCACTCCATTATTACTGCCTGTATGTAGGAAAATTCTTAAATCTCCTTTCAGGTAGGGATGGTTTTCAAGGGCATAGATATAGCATTTTAAGTGAGGATTTTGTTTTAGAAGTTTTTGTTTTTCTTGTTCGTGTTTATAACGATATAGGGGTATATTCATATCAGTTGCTGTTATCTTGTTTTCCCCATTTCCGTCGGTCTCCTTTTTATCAGCGGCGATTTCAGGCAACTCGTATGGATGCGGGGTTGGTTTCGCTTGTTCATTATTAAATTTGAAAATGTTATCGTGGAGATGTTTGAGAAGATAATATATGTTTTGTCTTTGAATTATCAGATTTTGAGAGATCCCCGATTTATAGACACTCCATATTAAATTCCTTGTAATACGGAGAACTTCATGATGATTGGTATTATGTTTTACAGATTTGATGAGCGTATAGAGAAGAATTCTCTCGGAAAGATTCAATATGTTAAATATTTGCTTATTATTTTCGTTTGCAGCTCTTATCTTGCTTTCCAATTTTTCATCCTCAGTTTTTATAGATTGGAAGTTATAATCGGCAGTTGAATCATTGTTCGGTGCAAATCTATAACGATAATTGAAAATCACCCTTTCCAGTAAATTCGGATTATCAGTCCATATCGCAACCTTTTTCCAGTCGTTTGGTGTTATTTCCTCCAGCGAACCGCTGTGGAAAATACAATCGCATAGCCTGTGTATGTTTTCCAGATTGTCAAGGGCGTAAAAGAGGGTATCAAGCCACTTTTTGAAGGTTTTATTCTTATCCTCTTTGTCTTCATTTTTTACCACCTCAAAAATTTCCCATAGTGATATATGATCCCACCAGCGGTCGCCTCCATAAAACTTTTCACGCAAGTCACTCAATTTATTTTTAGATTCTTCTTCTGCCTTTTTCTTCTTTCCTTCGGACTTCGGCGGTTCAAGCATCTCAAAGAGCAGCATCTCTATCATGTAGTAGAAAGAGTTGAGCATCGTGGCATCAACGGCATAGTATCCGTTCTGTTCATATTTAAAATGCTTCCAGAAAGTATCCATCCAATCGTTGTCTATCTTGTTTTGGAATTTCTCATGTTTATCGTTCCCTAACTCACGAAGGAACTTTTGAAATTCCGCTTTGAAGATTTCCATCTCAGTTAACTGGCGTCCTGTGGAGTTCAACTTGATATAAAGTTCCTCGTCAAGGTCATAATCCTTCATATCCATAAAATCAAAGGTTATTCTATTAAGCCCCTCATAAAGTCCTTTAAAATCCTTTTCTTCCTTAAACTGTCTGTGAATTTCATCCAAAACGGTTAGCATGGACTGGATAGTTGGGTCCTTTTCCCATCCAGGCAGGAACCAGAGTTGATTCTTTATCCACTCACTTAAACAGCCCTGTTTATCCTTTTCATCGCATTTTATATTTTCAATATGGTCCTTCCATCCGGTATTCTCCACCAACTTTTTAATGAAATCCCTTGAAGAGTCCCGTACCTCGTAGGTGAATTCTTTTAGGGATTTCACATTTTTACCTGCACGAACGCCAAGATAATAATACAGAAGGAAAAGAAGGGTGAGCCGTTGCTGTCCGTCTATGGGAATAAGAATCCTTTTTCTTTCTTGTTCTTTTCTTTCCACAATTAACATAATTTTTTGTTTTTCGTTCTCAAGAGTGAAAACTTCTTTACCATCACCTTTCACCACGCCGAAGATAAAATCAAGGTGAAAGTCATTATTTCCATTTTCATCTTTCCTCTTAAGATGTTCCTTAATCGTTCTGATAAATTCTCTTCTCACCTTTCGGGCACGGGGGGTATTCCTTCCCTGTGCATACTCCCTCTGGATGATAGGGATAACGACTCTGTACTCTTCAAGCAGTCTCTTAAAGGTGTATTCGTTATCCTTGTTGCTCATGCTCACCTCCTTCTTCTGAGATTTCGTTTAAAAACCTGCTCAACCTTTCCACGATAGCGTCTTCGTATGCCTTTCTGTCCTTTATATGCCACACAAGTAAATCATCCGGCTCCTCGGTGTAGTACTTCAGGAAAGCGTTTCGTGTGGCTGGTGGTATAAACTCTCCATTTTTGTCCATTTCAATAATTACTTGACGCTTTGCAGCGAAAGTCTGGTTACTGAGAGCGGAGTTCTTTTTCTTGGATAGAAGAGCCAAATTGCTGATGTCGTGAGTGCCATATTCTCTGTCAATTTCATTTTTATCCTTGCTGGAACGCAGTTTGATATAGTCATCAAGAATCTTGAATATCTGATCCATAAGATCCTTAAGTTCGTCTCTTTTTTTATATTTTTCGATCTCCCCCGTGCAATTTTTTACATCCTTTAAGCATTTTAACGCATTTTCAATTTCTCTATGAATAGCGAATGCTTTTTTAGTAAGTTCTTCAATCTTATGTTCATCTCTCGACAAATAGTAATTTAGTTTTCTTTTCAATTCTTCCAAAACTTTAAGATTTTCCTCAAACCACTCAATCCACTCCTCATTGCTTTGTAGCCCCCTGTCATTTTGTGCATGAATATGCTCAAGGCTCCAATCTTCCTTGTGGTACAGGTCAAAGGGGAAGCGGTAATGTTTACTGTCCATTGCTGTTAGGATGTTGAAGAGGAGGAGGATGCGAAGTATTGAGGGTTTATGATCATTATAATTCAGATTTCTTATTCTTTCTGAACCTTTCTTCAACTTTATAAAAATTTCACCGTTTTCACGATATAATTCCAAATTTTTGTTAATTTTCTTCTTAACATAATTAATTATCTCATCTTTTCTGTTTATCTTACCATTTACTTTTGAGTAAATATCTTTCAACACCTCGTGAGGCTTCCCCTCAATTGAAGTCAAAAATCCTATGAGATGATACAACTCGTTGTTCTCGTAGAAATAACGCAAATAACGATAAACCTTTTGAATTTTTTTCCATCTTTCCCGCACCTTTTCCTTTGGGTCATTTTCTTGTCCGTTATTATTGTTCTTTTCAGAGCTCTTTTCTTGCTCATTATTGTTAGCTTTTCCAGTTGATTTACTAATGAATTCACTAAACAGAGTATATTTCTCATCCCTCTTCACCCCAAGCATAATTTCAAACAAGAGATCCATTCGGGTTTCGTACTTTTCTTCTTTACTCATCTCCGTTTTCCCTGCCAGAAAGTACCAGAAAGGGTCATCCTCTAAAGCCATCTGTATAAGGTCCCATTCACGGGCAATGCGCAGCCGCTCTTCCTTGTTCTTCCAGTTCTTCTCCTGAAGGAGATAGCCACGAATGAGTTCTGTATCTGTTAAAGGAATTTTACCGGCATTTAAGCGTATGAAAACCGCCTCCTCGTCTTTTTCTCCAATCTCGTACCAGATGACTTTAACCACTTTGTTTCTGTCGCTGGATAAAATGGCGTTGGCAATCTTTTCTTTATTTTTGGTCTCTAACCAATTTTTTATGGTCTCATACGCTTTCCACATGTAATGGAAGTCGGGGTTTTTCTTGGCATCCTCTTCACTCTTACTGGATATATCCTTCAAAAACTCCTTGCTGCTTTCCCTCGTCTCATACACGATGGCATACGGTGGTTTCTTATCAAGCGCCTTAATGATGAGATATAGTGTTGTCAATCTTTGCTGTCCATCAATGAGAACGTAGCACTTATTCTTATTGTCGTTTCCGCACAGGTTGTTATATCTTTCACCAGCTTTCTTCACAACAATCGGCTGCAGGGGGTAATAAGTAGCGTTGCTTTTGTCCTGTGCAAACTCATAAATATCGTTCAAAAGACGCTCAATCTCCACCCTCGTCCAGCGATAGCCCCGCTGATATGAAGGGATGACGAATGTAAAACCCTCCAAATCCTTTAACGCTTTTAAATCCGAATTATTCATGTTATATTCTCAAATTGCTTTACTTCAAATTGGGGAGAAAGAAATTATAAATGGAGATTGCGGGGAGGGTCCCCGCAGGGTCAGGGTTCTTTTCCAAGGACGTTTTTCATTACGTATTCGTGGGCTTCCTTCAGGACTTTTCTGTTTTCAGGATAGCGGGAGAATCTATAAGCCACGTCGAAGTCGAACCATGCCCCTCCCCAGTGCTCGAATGACACGCAGAATGCCCTGTCGAATGCCTGTGCCAGAAACAGATGAACCACCTTGTGCCGCTTCTTTCCCCCGAAGTAATAGACGTATTCGATAGTCCTGTGGAATCCCTCTATAACCTTTATGTTCTCGATGGCGGTTTCTTCTTTCAGTTCCCTTATGGCGGATTGCAGGGGGTCCTCCCCCTCCTCTATGCCACCCTTCGGAAATCCCCAGTAGGTCCTGTGTTTCAGAAGGAGATAAAGGGGACGGTCCTCCTCCACCAGAAACAGGATGAATCCCGCCGATACTTCCTCAATCATTTTGGGACCTCTCTATGATTCGCTCTATCCTCCTTATTACCCTGTCCTTTCCAAGGGCTTCCAGCATGAAGAAGAGGGAAGGTCCCACTTTCTTTCCGGACACTGCAATTCGAACGGGGTGAATGAGTTTTGCCGCCTTCACTCCAAGGCGTTCCGCTGTCTCCCGAAGAACCTTCTCTATGGTCTCCTCCTTCCAGTCCTCTATGCGGCGGAATTCATCAAGGAGAACCTTCAATCTGTCGAAGACTTCCGGGTCGGAGAAGTGCTTCTGATAAGCCTTTTCCTCTATTACGAAATCATCCGTAAATGCATAGTCCCCGTACTCCCAGAAGTCCTTCAGCGTCTTTACCCTGTCCTTGAGAAGGCGGGCTGCCAGAAGGGCTCCCTCCTTCGAATAGACGTCTTCGGGAACGAAGGGTTTCATCAATTCGGCAAGTTCCTCATCGGATTTTTCCTTTATGTACTGGGAGTTTATCCAGTAGAGTTTGTTCACGTCGAAGACGGCGGGATTCTTATTCACCTTCCTTATATCGAAGAGTTCTATCATCTCCTGCGGCGGCACCACCTCCCTGTCGGGATAGGGAGCCCATCCAAGGAGGGCAAGGAAGTTGAATAGGGCTTCGGGCAAGATGCCCATATCCCTGTACTCCAGAACGCTTGCCGCTCCGTGCCTCTTGGATAGTTTCTTCTTGTCCGGTCCCAGAATCATGGGCAGATGGGCGAACTGCGGGACGGGGAATCCCAGAGCCTCGTAAATAACAATCTGCTTGGGGGTGTTGGGGATGTGGTCGTCTCCCCTGATGACGTGGGTTATATTCATCAGGGCATCGTCCACCACGACGGCGAAGTTGTATGTGGGGGTGCCGTTGCTCCGCAGGATTACTATATCGGAAATGTGGGCGGCTGGATAGGAAATCTTTCCCCTTATCAGGTCCTCGAATTCGATATTGCCCTCATCGGGCACCTTTATTCGAATTGCCCCCGTCTCCCTTTCTAAAATGTGGCGGAATTCCTGCGGCGGGTCCAGTATCAACTGCCTCTCCAGTTGCTTCTTCTGTGCCTGATCCTTTATGCCCTTGAGGTATTTCTCCCTTACCTGCTGCCATTCCTCCGGCTGGTACCTGTCCAGATAGGCTTTCCCTTCTTCCAGCAATTTATATGCCAGTTCCCTGTGCTTCTCCTCGTTCTGCGATTGATAAACTATGTCCTCGTCCCACTGGAGTCCCAGCCACTTCAAGCCCTCCAGAATGTCCCGAACGAATTCCTCTCTGCTCCTTTCCCTGTCCGTGTCCTCGATGCGCAGGAGAAACTTTCCACCCTCGTGTCTGGCGAACATGTAGTTGTAGAGAGCAGTTCTGGCTCCCCCCACGTGAAGTTTTCCGGTTGGAGATGGAGCAAACCTTACCCTTACCATGCCAAAAGTTTAAAATCCATGGGAAAGAGGATTTTCGTTTAGGTTTTACGTTCTCGAATTACTTTCTGGATTTCTCTATGACACCAGCTCCCACCAGATAATCGTCCACGTAGAAGGCGGCAATCTGCCCCGGTGCGGGGGCGAACTGGGGGGTGTCGAATTCTATTAGCGCTTTTCCATCTTCCAATTTCACGGTTGCGGGAGCAGGCTTGTGGACGTTCCTTATTTTGACTTTCGCCCTGAAGGGGCTTTCCATATCCACGAACATGTTGAGATTGGAGGCGATAACCAGTCTTCTGTGGACGTCCTCCTCGAATCCCACCACGATTTTATTCTCCTCGGGAATTATATCCACCACGTAAGCCCTTCTTCCAAGAGCCACACCCAGCCCCTTCCTCTGCCCCATGGTGTAGAACATATAGCCCCTGTGCTTCCCTATCACGTTGCCGTATATATCCACGATTTCCCCCTCCTGCGGCTTTACTCCCTTCTTCATGAGAAATTCCCTGTAATCCCCTTCCACGAAGCACAAATCCATCGAATCGCTCCTGTCGGCGGTCTCCAGCCCCAGTTTTCGGGCAATCTGCCTCACTTCCTCCTTCGTATATTCCCCGATGGGAAGGAGCATCTTCTCCACCATCTCGGGGCGCAGGTAGGAAAGGAAATAGGACTGGTCCTTCTGCCGGTCTTTCCCCATCCTTATAACCTTCCTGCCCCGGAATTCCCCGATGCGGGCATAGTGGCCCGTTGCTATGTATGCCCCCTCCTTCTTCGCCTCCTGCCAGATGGCTCCCAGTTTATAGTCCCTGTTGCAGAATACGCATACGTTGGGGGTCCTTCCCGCCCTGTATTCGTCTATGAA
>JAMOUL010000207.1 GCA_027062035.1 Candidatus Aminicenantota bacterium
AAGAAGGTTTATGGTAAAGAAACAGCGGTTACCCTTTCCACACCGTTGGAACCGAAACCCGTATCCGCCTATGTGAAGGTTGATGCTGTTCTTCCAGGATGTCCCATAGAGAAGGAACCATTCCTTAAACTGGCGGGAAAGCTTGCAAATGGTGTTATACCAAAGAATCCCGACTATCCTGTATGCGCTGAGTGTCGCTGGAAGGAGAATGAATGTTTGCTTCTGAAGGGCGAAATATGCCTCGGCCCCCTCACGAATTCTGGCTGCGGTGCCATTTGCCCCTCACACAATATAGCCTGCATAGGTTGCTGGGGTCCTATACACGAAGAAAATTATGCGGCGGAGGCAAAGTTACTTGTGGATAAGGGATATGATGTGGAGGTGGTCGTAAAGAGGTTCTCAATTTTTGGCGGGACGGAGAGGGCAGAAAAACTGAGGAAATTCCTTGAGAATAAGGAGGGATAAGATGGATAAGAAAATATTCGTAGAACCTGTAGCAAGGGTGGAAGGACACGGGGGAATAGAAGTAATAATAGAAAATGATGAGGTAAAGGATGTCAAAGTTGATATCTTTGAGGGCCCAAGGCTGATGGAGCAGCTAACAGTGGGGAAATCCCCGGATGAGGCGGTTTCCATAACCTCCAGAATATGTGCCATCTGTTTCCTTTCCCATAGATTTTCTGACATAAGAGCCCATGAAAGAGCTCTTGGCATAAAGCCCGGGAAAAAGGTTCAGCTACTTCGTAAGCTGGCCCATTATGGAGAGATGATAGAAAGTCATTCCCTGCACTATTATTTACTGGCTCTTCCCGATTATGTGGGATATCCTGATGCCATTGCCATGATGGAAAAGTTTCCCGAGGAAGTTGCAGGAGCCCTTGAGCTGAAGAAGTACGGAAATAAAGTAATGGAGATAATAGCGGGAAGAAGAGTGCATGGCGAGAATATGAGGATAGGCGGTTTTGGCAGTGTTCCCACCGATGAGGAACTTGACTGGATAAAGAATCGTGCTCTGGAGCTCATTCCGACAATAGAAAGGGGCATAAACCTCTGGCCAGAACTGGAAATTCCAGATTACATGGAGGAAGAGGCGATCTTTGTATCCGTACTACCGGAGGATGGTACATATGGGTTCTTTGCCGACACCATAGTGGTTTCAACGGGCGAGAAGTATAAAGCCGATGATTATAAAAAGGTTACCAACGAAAGGGTGGTGCCACATTCCTTTGCAAAGCGTTGCCGCTACAAGGGTAAGCCATACACAGTTGGCGCCCTGGCGAGGATACTCAATATGGCTGATCGCCTGGACGGGATGGCAGGAGAATACTTTAAGAAATTTTACAACGACCGCTGGAGAAAAAATCCACATTACAATAACATAGCCCAGGCAATTGAGCTTCTGTTTTGCCTTGAGAAAATACCCGCTCTTGTTGAGGAAATCAAGAAAACTCCCTATGAGGAGGCAAAGCCCGGAAAGAAGTCTGGAAAGGGAACTGGATTGGTGGAAGCTCCCAGGGGACTTCTTATCCACCATTATGAGATAGATAAGGGCCTTGTTAAATTTGCCGATTACGTAATCCCCACAACCCAGAATCTCGACGATATGGAGAAGTACATCCGTAACGCCGCTGAGAATTTGCTCAGAAAAGGCGTTCAGGAGATGGAGCTTCCCCTCGAGATGATAATGAGGGCATATGACCCCTGCATAAGTTGTAGCGTTCATCTGGTGAAGGTAACGAGAAAATAGTATCAATATGGGGAGGGGAAAACTTCCCCTCCCTGTTAAAATTCTTATATGAAGGAAAAAATCCCGGTATATACTGTAAAGTATCCAGGTATGGTTCTCTGCGCAGCATCCGGAAGAATAAGAGGGTCAGGCCAGAGAACGGGCTTGTGGTGAAAAATGGAAATTAAAAAATTAACCCTTTCCTTTCACTCTCAAAGTTCTGTTCTTGCGGTTGGCGCGGAAATGAAGAGGGGATTTGCCGTTTTAATTAATGGGGAGGCATTCGTGGCCGCAGGTAATAAACCCCTTGGGGATCTGGAGGCCCTGGAAGTCCAGATAAGGGAAATAAGATCTCTCCTTTCCGATCTGAGATTGGACCCGGAGAAGGTGGCGATAGATTCTCATCCCCTTTATCTTAGCAGAAAAATC
>JAMOUL010000208.1 GCA_027062035.1 Candidatus Aminicenantota bacterium
AGAAAGGATCAGGAAGTGGATCAGCAGAATAGGGCACCTTGATATCCTTGTAGGAATTCCCTGCTACAACAATGAAGACACCATTTCTCATGTAATAACGCAGGCAGGGATAGGTTTAAAAAAGTTTTTTCCCGGCCTAAAAACCGGGATATTTGTATCAGATGGTGGTTCTACAGATAACACCAGGGAGTATGCACTTGTAGCTGAAGTACCCCAGGGAGTTGAAAAAATTGTGGAAATATATAGAGGCATACCGGGAAAGGGAACCTCTTTCAGAGCAGTCTTCGAAGCTGCAGTTCTCCTTGGAACGAAAGCTATAATTGTAGTTGATTCAGACCTAAGAAGTATAACTCCAGAATGGATAAAACTCCTGGCAGATCCTATCTTCAAGGAAGGCTATGAATACATTCTTCCCTATTACAAGAGACATAAATACGACGGCACCATCACCAATATGCTGGTGTACCCATTGACAAGAGCACTTTACGGCAAGAAAATTCGTCAGCCAATAGGTGGAGATTTCGGTCTTTCCAATAAAATGGCAAAATTGTACATCTCAAAGGACGTATGGGATACAGATGTAGCAAAATTCGGAATAGATATCTGGATGACCACACTCGCGGTAAATGAAGCAAAAAAAATAGCACAGGTGGATCTGGGCGCAAAGGTACATGATGCAAAGGACCCTGCAGCAGATCTTTCCAATATGTTTACTCAGGTCATATCCACTGTCTTCTACCTGATGGGAGAATACAAAGAAAAATGGATGAAAATAGAAGGGTGCGAAGATGTTCCCATCATCCATAGAGTTTCCAATCAACCAGAAATTCCGTCTATAAATGTGAATCTACAAAAAATGGAGATAGAATTTGTTGAAGGTTTTAAACACTTTGAAGCTTTCTACAAAGCCATTTTATCCTCTGAAGCCTTTGATGGACTGACACATGCTTATATTGAAAGGGAATCAGGTTCTCATCCGGATATTTCAGCAGAGCTCTGGGCAAGAATTGTCTACGACTTCGCAGCCACTTACCAGAAATGGAGTAGAAACAGGAGGAGACTGGTTAGTATCATGACTCCGTTGTATTTTGGAAGAACTGCAACCTATGTTAGAGAAGTGGCAGAACTTGACTGGGAGGAAGCAGAACAGGTTATTGAAAATCAGGCGAGAATATTTGAAAAGTATAAGGACTACCTGAAGGGCAGACTTTTAAAGAACTCTATGGTCGATTCAGGACTGCTTTCTTTTTAAAAGAAATATGACCAGAATCCTGATTGTAAGATTGAGCGCGTTAGGGGATATAATCCACACCATTCCTGCCTTTGCATGTATTCGCAAGTACAGAAAGGATGCTTTAATAGGATGGGCTGTCTCAGGAAAGGGAAAGGAGATTCTGGAAATGCTGGTGGGTCTTGATAAAATTGTGTCGCCTAAAGCACCAGGAAAATGGGATGTCTCTCTTGATTTTCAGGGGCTAATCAAATCAGGAATAATTTCCTTCATTTCCTCAAAAAAAAGATATGGTTTTTCTTCAAAACTGGCCCGTGAGCCTATTGCTTCTCTATTTTATACTGACAGGCTGGATAGGTTGTCAGGTAAACATGTGATCGAAAAAAATCTTGATCTTGCAGCTTTGTTTCTTAATAGAAAGTGCGGAAACCCTCCTGAATTCCCTCTAAAAGTACCCTCCTTTCCCTCCCTGGACCCAATTTTCAGGGACAAAATAATCCTGAATACAGGGGCTTCATGGGTAAATAAACGAATTCCCCCTGAAAAACTTACCGAACTGTGCTGGGAGTTCAAAAACCAGGGAAGGGAAGCAGTACTATTATGGGGCTCCACTGAAGAACTGGAAATCGCCAGAAGTATAGCCCATATATGTGGTGGAACGATAGCTCCACCGCTTTCCATAAAGGAAGTGTTTTATGCCATTAAAATATCTTCCATTATTATAAGTGGAGACAGTTTCCCTTTACACGCAGCTTCTGCCCTGGGAAAAATCTCTATTGGAGTGTTCGGCCCTACAGATCCTGAAAGGAACGGACCCCTGCCTCCATCAGCAGCAATTTCCCCGGAAATTCACTGCCATCCTTGCTGGAAAAGAAAATGTAAAGATCCTGTTTGCATGAAGGAATTGGATGTAAAGAAAATCGTCAAAACTGCCTTTACATTGCTTTCTCAAAAAATTGAAGCTTAATCTTAAAGCTATTTTTTCTCCAGTTTTTCCAGCAGCGCCTTAATTTTAGCCTTCTGTTTGGCTTCTTCTGGCTTATCTTCGGGTAAAGGCTCAAGGGTAAGGGCTTCGCGAAGTTCCTTTCTGGCTTCTTCCTTCTTCTTTAATGCGATCAGGGTTTCAGCAAGATACAATCTTGTAAGAAGATTATTGGGGCAAATCTCCTTGGACTTCATAAGATGCTGGAGGGATTTTTTCTTGCTTCCCCCAAACAGTCCGGGAACCTTGTAATACAGTCTTCCCAGCACTCTGTGAGCTCCACCGCAATCATATTTTTCGTCGATCTTCAGGACTGCATTCATCTCTCTTTTTATGGGTTTTATAAGGAAAAGACTTTTCATTACCCCCCTGACTTCCCCATATACACCGTATAGAACGCCAAGCCAGAAATGACCCTCCACCCTATCCGGGTACTTCTTTACCAGATCCTCACCGATCTTTATACCCTTCTGATAAATTTTCTTTTTCTCATCCTTGGACACTCCTTCCATGTCGCCGTAATGATATATAGCCTTCATCAGCCTCCATCCAGCCTCATAGGGATGAGCAGCCAGTTCCTTCTCAAAAATATCCATTGCCTTTTTAATAGTCTCAAGTGAGTCCCTTTTTGCCAGAAGTTCATCCCCCTTCTGCAAATTATCCTGGGCAAATAAAACAAGGGGGATAAGCAAAATAACAAAAATAATCTTTCTCATTTACACCTCCTTCAAATTGCGGGAGAAATTATGGATAATACTTGAACCATCCTGAACATCCATTACTCCCTTTATTTAGTTTTTATGAGAAGAAAGCCTTTTTTGCCCTTTCTGAAAATCAGGATTTTTCCATCAATAAGGTGTTCAGAAGATATTTTTTCTCCTGGAGAATCCACTTTTAGATTATTTATATATATCCCACCTGAAGAGATCAATCTTTTAGCCTCTCCCTTTGACTTTACAAGACCCGATTTCACCGCTATGTCAGCAATTGTACTTCCTGTCAATTCCTCCCTGGTTATTTCATAGGAAGGCACATGGGCAAATATTTCTTCAAGCTCAGAAGATGAAAGTCCCTCGAGACTCCCACCAAAGAGCACCGACGTAGCCTTTTGAGCCTTCGCAAGGCCTTCTTCTCCATGCACCATTCTGGTAACCTCTTCTGCAAGTTTCCTGTGGGCAATTCTCTTCTCAGGCCTTTCTTTAAGCTCAATCTCCAGACTTTCTATCTCCTCCCTGGAAAGAAGTGTGAAAAATTTCAGATACTTTATTACATCCCTATCATCCGCATTGATCCAGAACTGGTAGAACCTGTAAGGAGATGTCAGTTTTTCATCAAGCCATATGGTCCCCTCCTCGGACTTTCCGAACTTAGCACCTGACGCTGTTGTTATGAGTGGAAACACAACTCCATATGCCCTTCCTCCTCTTACTTTTCTTATCAGATCTATTCCTGCTGTAATGTTTCCCCACTGGTCACTGCCTCCCATCTGAAGGATACAATTGTAATTATCATAAAGATGGAGGAAATCAAAAGCCTGAAGCAACATATAGGAGAACTCGGTAAAAGAAATTCCCTCTCCTTCCAGCCTTCTCTTTACTGATTCCTTTGAAAGCATGTAATTTACCGTGAAATTCTTTCCTATATCCCTGAGAAATTGAATTATTGTAACATTAGCAGTCCAATCGTAGTTATTCACAATGATTGCAGGATTATCCCCGCTAAAGGAGAGAAACTTCTCCAGCTGTCTCTTTATACCCTCCTGGTTCCTTCTCAAAATTTCCTCAGAGAGCAATATTCTCTCCTTGGACTTTCCACTGGGGTCGCCTATCATTCCAGTCGCCCCCCCAACAACAGCAATAGCTGTATGTCCATACCTCTGCAGGTGAACCAATCCCATTATGGGAAGGAGAGATCCAACGTGTAAGCTCTCTGCAGTAGGGTCAAACCCTATGTAACCGGTTACCTTTCTCCCTTTATCAGAGAGAACCTCCCTGGCTCCCTCTGTCTCCTGGTATATGAACCCCCTCCAGAGAAGTTCCTGGTAAAGGTTCATATTATCTCAAAGGGTATCTTTATATTTACTTTCTTTCCCCTGATCTCGTCCTTTATGGTAATTTCCAGCTCGTAGTTTCCTTTCGTCAGAGGTTTTCCGCCCTTCTTAAAAATCAGGGGTTGGTCAATTATCGCTCTTCCACCTCTTCCTTTAAGCGCCATGGTTTTATATTCTATATGCTTTTTTCCATCCTTATTAACCTGAAAATGTACCTCTCCCTTCGCCATTCCGTCCTCGGTCTCACCAACTCCATAGAGGAAAAAGAAAAGTTCGGGTCGATCAGTAGCTTTAAATTTATTTTCAAGGTAGGGAGTAAATTTTCCTCCGCCTATATAGAATGCTTCTGGAACTACAGTTATCCCAAGCAAAGGTTGAGCCCTTTCAAATTTTTTCATAAAGAAAGGAGTTGACCATGTGATTTCCTTTTCCTTAACAACTGGAGATATTTCTTCCTCAAAAAAGGATGTACCAATTTCCTTTCCTTCTTTATCTGCGATGGCAAAGACCACCTTAAATTTACCTGGCAAAAGTGTTAGAGAAACGGTAAAGAATTCTCCTGTATAAGAATAAAATGGTGCTACATGATCAACTATCAGTTTCCCATTTTCTCCATCTTCCTTATAAAACCTCATAAAAAGATAATATTCCTTCTCTGCGGATTTTGGAGGTTCGGCCTTAAATAAAACCACGTGATAAACGGTACCCATGGGAGCAGCGAAGTTCAAGCTTTTCAGATAGTTTATGTTATACAGTCCATTTCCTTTGCCTTCTTTATAGGTCTTTTCGATAGCTTTCTTTACCTTTTTGGGAAATTTCTCCTTGTTCTTTGCGGAAAGAGGAGAAACCAGCGCAAAGACCAATAATGTTAAAAGTAAATATTTTTTCATAATTTTCCTCCTTATATTTTTAATTTATACCTCTTTTTTCCTACTTTCTCTGAAATTTTATCCTTGACTACTATATCTATTATATAAGTCCCCTTTAATGGCCCAAGGTTAATGGGAATGGTAACCCTCTTTTCCGGATCTTTTATGTCCTTCTCATCTACAGGAAACTTCATCTCCTGTGAGAAGCTTTTCTGCATGTTGGTTCTCAGGCTCGTATAAAGAAAAGTAAGTTCTATGTCTGCAAAGAACTTTCCGTCCTTCTTTTTGTACAGAAGTGCCTGCAAGGGTATATGAAGATAAAGCTTCTTGGCCTTAAGGTCCACATCCGCTGAAATAGGAAGGTTTTCTCCAACAGCAGCCTTTGACCTTGGCAAAAAGCGTTTCTTGGCTCTATCCAGATAATCAAGGAGAACTGGAGGAGGGTTTATTAAACGGTACTGACCCATTCCTCTTTCATCGAGAAATACGAGCACAAGCTTCAGATTATCGTAATACCACACTTCTCCGTTAAGATTCCCGGTTGAAGTAATATTGAATCCACCCTGATCTCTCCATTCAGAATTTGCCAAAGCACCAGCCTCGGCGGGACTCATCATCTTTTGTTCCCGTTTGCTCGGAGGTCCGAGTATAACAAAAATCCTTCCCCTGTCGGTAAGCCATCCTTTTCTTCCAGCTTCTCTGAAGTATTTTTCAGCCGCCCTTAGCCTCTCATAATAAAGGGTTTTTGTTTCGTTTTCAGGAGTCGAAGGGTCCGAATCCCTTTTAGCCCAGAATTCATTAACAAATTTATCCAGATCTTCCTGGGTTTTTATGGACTTAAACGCCTTCTCTTCCTGTTTCGTCATGATAAGGCGCAATTCATCGAATACCTGTTTCTTGGTTTTATCAAAGGCAGAACCAGCAAGTATAAACAGTGCTGCCAGGAATAGTGCCAGTGTCTTTCTCAAATTTTACCTCCTTATTTCTTCTGAATTCCCTTCTGTTCCTTAAGGGCATCTTCCAGATATTTTATCGATTCTCTTACTATCTTGGCCCTTTCAGAATCTTTATCTATCGATAGATATTTGTTAAATGTGTCAATAGCTTCTTTAAATTTTGATAAGGCCATATATGTAAGACCCAGCTGATAAAGCGCATCAAGGGATTTCGGATTCACTTCGATGCATTTCTGATAATACTTCAAAGCGAGGTCATATTTACCGTTGTTGTAATAGATTGTTCCCACATTATAAAGTACAGTAGGGTCATCTATTTTTTCGAGATCTATCTTCCCATACCACTTCATAGCTTCTTCAGTATCGTTCTTGTTTAAATACGCATTTCCCATAGCTATCAGGGTGGGCACGTGATCCGGGTTCTTCTTGAGAACCTTCTTGTAATACTCTATGGCCTTATCATAGTCCTGCATCTGGAAATAACAATTTCCTATGTTGAGATTTATTATATAAGCATCGGGAAAATCCTTAAGAATTTTCTGATAAACCTCTATTGCTTCCTTATATTTCTTCTCATTAAACAACTTATTACCCTTTTCAAGGGCCTTTTCCAGCTCAGGAGTTATAAACAACCCTTCTATTTTCTTGAGTTTTACATCAATTTCAGGATTCTTCCCGATTTCCTTTACTTCCACCGTTATTTTCTTTGGCTCATAACCCACTTTGTAAAAGTCAATATACCAGGTTCCACCTCTTATCCAGAGTGCCTTCCAGAGTCCGGTTTTATCTGTGGTCACGGTGAAACCGGAATCGGCTCTTAGAGAGTACAACTTTACCTGGACACCCTCGAGAGGTTTTCCTTCCTGATCATATACATGACCTATTAATCTTCCCCTTCCTCTATATGCTTGAGAAAATAGAAAGGAAAAAAACAGCACCGATACTAAAATGTAGATAATTCCTTTTCTTCTCATTTTTTCCTCCTTTTAGCCCGGAGGCCATCCCATATTTCTTCCACCCAGCAAATGAAGGTGAAGATGGAATACAGCCTGTCCTCCTTCCGGGCCTGTATTGATTACCACTCTATATCCCTTTTCGAGTTTTAAATCCTTTGCTATCTTACTGGCCAGTATCAGTAACCCTCCTGCCAGTTCAATATCATCCTTATCCAATTTTTCCATGCTCTCAATGTGTTTCTTCGGAATAATAATTATATGGGTAGGTGCCTGGGGATCAATATCATGAAAGGCTATATAATTTTCATCTTCATATACCTTTTTTGCAGGAATTTCACCATTTACTATCCTGCAAAAAACGCATTCTGAGACTATTGCATGTTCCTCCATCACACCTCCTTTACATTCGCTCCCAGAGAGCGTAATTTTCTAAAAAAGTCTTCATATCCTCTTTTCAAATGAAAAATATCTTCTACTTCTGTTATCCCTTCCCCCACAAGGCCTGCGATCACAAGGGAAGCAGAAGCCCTTAAATCAGTAGCTTTTACCCTGGCACCCTTCAAGGTTCTCACACCTTTTATTATAGCTTTTCCATGATAAATTTCAATTTCCGCTCCCATCTTTTTCAGTTCCCTGGCATGGTTAAATCTTTCCGGAAAGATATTCTCTTTGATCTCGGATTTTCCATCTGAAAAACACAATAGAACCATAAGTTGAGCCTGCATGTCGGTTGGAAATCCCGGATATTCTTTTGTTTCTATGCTTAAAGGGTAAAAACGCTTATTACCCCTCACCTTTATCCACATATCTCCAATCTCCATTTCAACCCCGGCCTCCTTCATTTTTTCAATAACCGCGGTAAGGTGAGAGGGAATACAGTTGGATACTTCAAGCTCGTCAGAAGTCAGAGCACCAATTACAAGGAAGGTTCCCGCTTCTATTCTATCCGGTATAACCGTATGAGCAGCTCCCTTTAGCTCTTCCACCCCCTCTATATACAATCCATCCTTTTCCCATGATATCCTGGCTCCCATTTTAATTAGCAACTCTGTTAAATCCACCACCTCGGGCTCTCTGGCAGGATTTTCAATGTAAGTTTCCCCCCGGGCCAGAGTTGCTGCCATAATTACATTTTCTGTACCTGTAACCGTTATTTTTGGAAACCTTATCCTTTCTCCGTGTAATTTTCTGGCGGTTGCTATTATCCTGTTTCTTTCTTCAATAATCTCAGCTCCCATCCTTTTCATCGCCTGAAGGTGAAAATCGATGGGTCTTTTTCCTATGGAACACCCCCCGGGCCATAATACCTCCGCCTTTCCGAACCGGGAAAGCATGGGTCCCAGGATAAGAATGGAGGCTCTCATTGCCTGAAATAGCTCTTCCCTTGGCTGACCTTTAATCTTCCTTGCT